>CAZJHB010000001.1:0-113038 GCA_964545685.1 uncultured Candidatus Peribacteria bacterium
AAGATATAATCATTCGATGAAAAAATAAATCTTATAGTTGCAAGACATTACATGTAAAGATATAATCATTCAATAGAAAATATTTTTATCATTAAATATTGTAATACCGTTTATTAATACTTATTGTTCTTGTAATATAATATCTGATATATATAATAATATATTATATAAACACATTCAAGTAATATTTATAAATATAGTGATAATGATTTCGGATAACTTGGAACTGGTTCACACAACAAAGTTGTGTGTATTCCACAAAAAGTTAAAAAATGATTTTTTAACTTTAAAACTTGTAATGCCGTTTATCAATACTTATAATTCTTGCAATACAGTATCTGAAATTTATAATAATCAATTTTATAAAACATATTCAAATAAAGATTATGGATGTGGTAATAACAGCTATGGACATCTTGGAACTGGATTATATAGTGGAGTTATTCACATTCCACAAAAAGTTTTGATCGAAGAAAAAATTAAAGACATTAAATCAGACTATAACCAAACATATTTTATAACATTTGATAATGAAGTTTATGCATGTGGTAATAATCATGATGGATATCTTGGAATTGGTTCAGACAGCGATTTTGAACTCATTCCACAAAAGGTTTTAATTGAAGAAAAAATTAAAGATATTAAAATTAAATATGGACAAAAATATTTTATAACAATCAATGGTAAAGTTTATGCATGTGGTGGTAATAAGTATGGGCAACTTGGAATTGATTCATACTACGATGATATATATATTCCACAAAAAGTTTTAATCGATGAAAAAATTAAAGATATTAAAATATATAAATATCAAACATATTTTATAACAATTAATAATAAAGTTTATGCATGTGGTACGAATGTGGATTGGCAACTTGGAACTGGTTCAGATTATGGATTTGTGCGTGTTCCACAAAAAGTTTTAATCGAAGAAAAAATTAAAGATATTAAAATATATAAATATCGAACATATTTTATAACAATTAATAATGAAATTTATGCATGTGGTTATAATCTTCATGGGTACCTTGGTGTTGGTTCAGACAACGAAGTTGTGTGTATTCCACAAAAAGTTTTAATCGAAGAAAAAATTAAAGATATTAAAATATATGAGTATAATTAAACATATTTCATAACAGTTAATGATATGGCTTATGCATGTGGAAATAATCATTATGGGCAACTTGGAATTGGTTCATACGAATATGACGTGTGTACTCCACAAAAGGTTTTAATTGAAGAAAAAATTAAAGATATTAAAATATATGAGTATAATCAAACATATTTCATAACAATTAATGATGAAGTATATGCGTGTGGTGATAATAATGTTGGGCAACTTGGAATTGGTTCAACCAGCTGTGATGTATGTTTTCCAGAAAAAGTTTTAATTGAAGAAAAAATTAAAGATATTAACATATATTATAATCGAACATATTTTATAACTTTTAACAATGAAGTTTACCAATCTGGACAATTTGATTGTGGTTCATACAACTACAATGGGTGTGTTCCACAAAAAGTTAAAAAATGATTTTTTTACTTTAAAACTTGTAATGCCGTTTATCAATACGTATAATTCTCGTAATATAGTATCTGAAATATATAATAATCAATTTTATAAAACATACGTATATAAAGTTTATGGATATGGTAATAATAAGCATGGGAAACTTGGAATCAGTTCACATGATATAATTGTATATAATCCACAAAAAGTTTTAATCGAAGAAAAAATTAAAGTTATTAAAATATATGATAATCGAACATATTTTATAACAATCAATGGTGAAGTTTATGCATGTGGTGGTAATAAGTATGGGCAACTTGGAGTTGGTTCATATGATAAAGTCGTGCATGTTCCACATAAAGTTTTACTCGAAGAAAAAATTAAAGATATTAAAATATATAAGTATAATCAAACATATTTCATAACAGTTAATGATATGGCTTATGCATGCGGTAATAATGAATATGGGCAACTTGGAATTGGTTCATACGAATATTATTACATGCGTACTCCACAAAAGGTTTTAATTGAAGAAAAAATCAAAGATATTAAAATACATGTGGATCAAACATATTTTATAACAATTAATAATGAAGTATATGCGTGTGGTGTTAATGTGTATGGGCAACTTGGAATTGGTTCACACAACAAAGTTGTGTGTATTCCACAAAAAGTTTTAATTGAAGAAAAAATTAAAAATATTAAATTATATATGAATCGAACATATTTTATAACAATTAATGATGAATTATATGCATGTGGTAATGGTGAATATGGGCAACTTGGAATTGGTTCAGACAGCGAATTTGTATGCATTCCACAAAAGGTTTTAATTGAAGAAAAAATCAAAGATATTACATTAAAATATGGACAAATATATTTTATAACAATCAATGGTAAAGTTTATGCATGTGGTATTAATAAGTATGGGCAACTTGGTATTGGTTCACATACCAAATATGTGCATGTTCCACAAAAAGTTTTACTCGAAGAAAAAATTAAAGATATTAAAGATGATTGGGATCAAACATATTTTATAACATTCGATAATAAAGTTTATGCATGTGGTAATAATAATTATGGGCAACTTGGAATTGGTTCACGCAACAAAGTTGCGTGTATTCCACAAAAAGTTTTAATTGAAGAAAAAATCAAAGATATTAAAATACATGAGGATCAAACATATTTTATAACAATTAATAATGAAGTATATGCGTGTGGTGATAATAATGTTGGGCAACTTGGAATTGGTTCATGCAACAAAGTTGCGTGTATTCCACAAAAAGTTTTAATCGAAGAAAAAATTAAAGATATTAAATGTTATTGTTATTACACATATTTCATATCAATTTATGATGAAGTTTATGGATGCGGTAAAAATGAGTATGGACAATTTGTTAATGGTTTACACAACAAAGTTGTGTGTATTCCACAAAAAATTAAAAAATGATTTTTTTTTAACTTTAAAACTTGTAATGCCGTTTATCAATACGTATAATTCTTGTAATATAGTATCTGAAATATATAATAATCAATTTTATAAAACATATTCAAATAAAGTTTATGCATATGGTAATAATTACGATGGATATCTTGGAGTTGGTTCAGACAATATAAAGGTATATATTCCACAAAAGGTTTTAATTGAAGAAAAAATCAAAGATATTACATTAAAATATAATCAAACATATTTTACAACAATCGATGATGAGTATTATGCATGTGGTGATAATAAGAATGGACATCTTGGAATTGGTTCACACAATGAAATTGTGTGCATTCCACAAAAAGTTTTAATCGAAGAAAAAATTAAAGATATTAAATATGAGTATTATCGCATATATTTTATAACTTTTGATAATACAGTTTATACCTGTGGTAATAATGAGTATGGGCAACTTGGAATTGGTTCATATACCAAATATGAGTGTGTTCCACAAAAAGTTTTAATCGAAGAAAAAATTAAAAATATTAAAGGTTATTATGATTACACACATTATATAACAATTAATGATGAAGTTTATGGATGTGGTAAAATTATGTATGGATTTCTTGGTATCGGTTCACACAACAAAGTTGCTTGTATTCCACAAAAAATTAAAAAAATGATTTTTTTTTTCTTCAAAACATGTAATGCCGTTTATTAATACGTATAATTCTTGTGATATAGTATCTGAAATTTATAATAATAAATTTTATAAAACATACGCATATAAAATTTATGCATGTGGTAATAACAACTATGGGCATCTTGGAATTGGTTCACGCAACGAAGTTGTATGTATTCCACAAAAAGTTTTAATCGAAGAAAAAATTAAAGATATTAAAATACATATTAGAACATATAACAATCAAACATATTTTATAACAATTAATGATGAAATTTATGCATGTGGTCATAATCTTTATGGGTACCTTGGTGTTGGTTCAAACAACCCATTTATATGTATTCCACAAAAGGTTTTAATTGAAGAAAAAATTAAAGATATTAAAATACGTCATTATGCAACATATTTTATAACAATTAATGACGAGGTTTATGCATGTGGTAATAATTATTATGGGCAATTTGGAATTGGTTCACGCAACGAAGTTGTGTGTATTCCACATAAAGTTTTAATCGAAGAAAAAATTAAATATATTAAACTAGATTGGTATAATACATACTTCATAACTTTTAACAATGAATTTTACCAAGCTGGACAAATTGGTAGTGGTTCATTCATCCACTTTATATGTATTCCAGAAAAATATAAAAAAATGTTTTTTTAACTTTAAAAATTGTATTGTTGTTTATCAATACGTATAATTCTTGTAATATAATAACTGATATTTATATTAATACATTTTATAAAACATATTCAGGTAAAGTTTATAGATATAGTGTTAATGAATATGCTCGACTTGGAATTGGTACGCAGAATGATGTTGTGTATATTCCATAAAAGGTTTTAATTGAAGAAAGAATTAAAAAAAATTCCATTATATCGGTATTATGCATATATTACATTATTCAATAATGAAGTATATACATGTGGTATGTATGGCAATGGACAACTTAAAATTGGTTCATATGATGAAATGGTATATAATCCGCAAAAATTTAAAAAATGATTTATTTATACATAAAATGTAATGCCATTTATTAATACTTATATTTCTTATAATAAAGTATATGAGATATATAATAATAGATTTTATAAAACATATTCAAATGTAGTTTATGGATATGGTGATAATGGTTATGGACAACTTGGAATTGGTTCACAAAACAAAGTTTTAATTGAAGAAAAAATTAAAGATATTAAAATATATAATAATCGAACATATTTTATAACAATTAATAGTGAAGTTTATGCATGTGGTGAAAATTATTATAGGCACCTTGGAGTTGGTTCATATAAAAAATCTGTATGTATTCCACAAAAAGTTTTAATTGAAGAAAAAATTAAAGATATTTTAATATATGATGAATGTATATATTTTATAACAATTAATGATGAAGTATATGCATATGGTCAGAATTACTACGGGCAACTTGGAGTTGGTTTACGCGACTATGTTGTGTGTAGTCCACAAAAAGTTTTAATCGAAGAAAAAATCAAAGATATCAAATTAAATCGTAATCAATCATATTTTATAACATTTAATGATAAAGTTTATGCATCCGGTCAAAATTATTTTGGTAAACTTGGAATTGGTTCACACAATGAATTTGTAAATATTCCACAAAAAGTTTTAATCGAAGAAAAAATTAAAGATATTAGAATATATGATGAACGAATATATTTTATAACAATTAATAATGAATTTTATACATGCGGTCAAAATTATTATGGGCAACTTGGAGTTGGTCCGCATGATAAAATTGTATGTATTCCACAAAAAGTTTTACTCGAAGAAAAAATTAAAGATATTAAAACTTTTTATAATCTAACATATTTTATATTAATTAACGATGAAGTTTATTCATGTGGTGATAATGAGGTTGGGCAACTCGGAATTGGTTCATATGATAAAGTTGTATATATTCCACAAAAAGTTTTAATCGAAGAAAAAATTAAAGATATTAAAATATATAATAATATAACATATTTTATAACAATTAATGATAAAGTTTATACATGTGGTAGAAATAAATACGATCAACTTGGTATTGGTTCATGCAACGAAGTTGCGTGTATTCCGCAAAAAGTTTTAATCGAAAAAAAAAATAAAAGATATTAAAATATATAATAATATAACATATTTTATAACAATTAATGATAAAGTTTATACATGTGGTAGAAATAAATACGAGCAACTTGGTATTGGTTCATGCAACGAAGTTGCGTGTATTCCACAAAAAAATTTAATTGAATAAAAAATTGAAGATATCAACTTTAAACCTACTCGAATATATTTTATAACTATTAATAATAATGAAAAATATATATTTTAGAGTTATTTCATATATTGAAGTTATATACTCTGAAAAAATTGGAAAATACTTTTTTTTACATAAAATGTAATGCCGATCATTAATACATATTATTCTTCTAATATAATATCCGAAATTTATAATAATAATTTATATAAAACATATTCAAATGTAGTTTATGCTTGTGGTAATAATAAATACGGGCAACTTGGAATTGGTTCAGATAGTGAAGTTATACATATTCCACAAAAAGTTTTAATCGAAGAAAAAATTAAATATATTAACTACTATAATACTAACGTATATTTTATAACAATCAATAATGAAGTTTATGCATGTGGCAGAAATCGGGAGGGATCACTTGGATTTAATTCAGATTTTGAAGCTATACATATTCCACAAAAAGTTTTAATCGAAGAAAAAATTAAATATATTAACTGCTGTGATGGTATAATATATTTTATAACAATTAATGATGAAGTTTATGCATGCGGTAATAATTTTAATGGGCAACTTGGAGTTGGTCCGCATGATAAAGTTGTATGTATTCCACAAAAAGTTTTACTCGAAGAAAAAATTAAAGATATTAAAACTTTTTATAATCTAACATATTTTATATTAATTAACGATGAATTTTATTCATGTGGTGATAATGAGGTTGGGCAACTCGGAGTTGGTTCATATGATAAAGTTGTATATATTCCGCAAAAAGTTCTAATCAAAGAAAAAATTAAATGTATTGAAAGTGATAATTATCATACATATTTTATAACAATTAATGACGAAGTTTATGCATCAGGTAATAATATGTATGGGCAACTTGGAATTGGTTCACATAATAAATATGCGCGTGTTCCACAAAAGGTTTTAATCAAAGAAAGAATTAAATATATTTCACCAGGTCATTATCAAACATGCTTTATAACAATGAATAATGAATGTTATACATGTGGTAATAATAAGTATGGGAACTTAGGAATTGGATCATATGACCTATTTATACATATTCCACATAAAGTTATAACTGTAGAAAAAATTAAAAATGTGATATCATCCTTATATTACACATATTACATAACAATTAATAATGAAGTTTATAAATGTGGTGCAAATAAATATAGAGCAAATGATTATAATCCACAAAGTGAAGGTATATGTATTCCGCAAAAAGTTCTAATCAAAGAAAAAATTAAAGATATTGAAGTACTATATGATCAAATATATTTTATAACAATTAATAACGAAGTTTATGCATACGGTGATAACTGTTGTGGGCAACTAGGAGTTGGTTCGCACAATGAATTTGTGTATATTCCACAAAAAGTTTTAATCAAAGAAAAAATTAAATATATTAGAACTGAGTGTACTCAAACATATTTCATAACAGTTAATGATATGGCTTATGCATGTGGAAATAATCATTATGGGCAACTAGGAATTGGTTCACGTTATAGATATATATATATTCCACAAAAAATTTTAATTGAAGAAAGAATTAAATATATTTCACCAGGTCGATATCAAACATCTATTTTTCTATTCAATGATGAAATATATGCATGTGGTATGAACAGTGGAAATGAAAATATTAAAATTTGTTCATGTGATGAATATGTTTATATTCCACAAAAAGTTAAAAATGTATTTTCATTTTAAAACTTATGTTATCTGATATTTATAAAATATATACAAATAACAATAATGGGCAACTTAGAATAAATTCATAAAAAAAAGATTTATTTATTAATATTATAATAAATGATTTTTTTTTTTAATAATGATGACAAACAATTACATGGATAGTACATTTGAATTTAATAATGAAAAAGAATTATTCGCGAAATATGATAATAAATATGGACAACTTGGTGTTGGATCAGAAGATAAATATATCGATACACCGTTAAAGGTTTTAATCGATGAGAAAATTAAAGATTATACATATATATATCACTGTATTACATACTTTATAACTATTACTGATAAACTTTATGCATGTGGTAATAATACTGATGGTATTCTTGGTATTGGTTTGGAAAAAATTAATATTAATACACCACAAAAAGTTATGATTGATGAAAAAATTATAAAAATTAAACCACATAGTGATATTATGTACTATATTGCCGAGTCAGGCAGTGTGTATGTTAGTGGTAAAGATATGAGTACTCCTATAAAGATTAATATTAATGAAAAAATTACAAAAATTAAAAATCTACATAATATTATCTATTTTATTACACAATCCGGATTAATATACAAGCATACAACATTAAATAATGTTGAATTAACGGATAAAGATTATTCCAATTTTAAATCCAAGAATTTATTTGTATTTCATACATATAAAGTTATAAATAATAGAACACAGGTTATACCTGATTGTTTTGAATATCCTGATGACTGTCCACCAGATTGGTTTTATGTAGGCATGGGTACAACGGATATCGTTAATAAAGTAAACACTAATAAATATCAATTCGAAGAACAATATACAGGACCAATTAAATATGAACAACAAATGCGTGAATATTTATCAAAAATATTTGATAATTTTGTTAAAGATAATATAATCGAATGTTATTATATAACCGATAAATATATATATCATTAATATTCCAATATTATTTTTTTTAATATTATATTGAGATGTTATACATAAATACCTTTGATTGTAATAATAATATATCCGAAATTTATTATAATAAATATTATAACACATATTCGAATAAAGTTTATACACATGGTAATAATAAGTTTGGAGAACTTGGTATTGGTATTAGTTCAACGCAATATAAAATTCCTAATATGCAAGAAGTTTTACTTGATAAACAAATTAAAGATATTAAAATTGCTAAGAATTTGACATATTTTATTATGTTAGATAATACATTGTATGCATGTGGAGACAATACAAATGGAATACTTGGAATTGGTTCTAATGAAATATGTATTTATACTCCACAAAAAGTTTTGATTGAAGAAATAATTAAAGATATTTTAATATATAAATATTATTGTTATTTTATAACAAATAATAATAAAGTTTATGCATCTGGTGATAATGTATATGGTACATTGGGTATTGGTTCACATGAAGAAGCTATTCGTATTCCACAAAAAGTTTTAATTGAAAAAAAAATCAAAAAAATTAAAACAATATGCAATCGGTCATATTATATTACATATGATGATGAATTATTTGCAACTGGTGTTAACGTATCCGGAGAATTAGGAATTGATTCGGATGAAAAATTTATTTATAAACCACAAAAAGTTTTAATCAAAGAAAAAATTAAAGATATTATTTTATATGACGATATAATGTATATTTTAACCATCGAAGATGAAATTTATGCTTGTGGTTATAATGAAAACGGACAACTTGGAACAGGATCTGATGATGAATCTATTCGTGTTCCACAAAAAGTTTTAATTGAAGAAAAAATTAAAAATATTATTGTAGATGATCATGTTACATTTTTAATAACTATTACTGATAATATATATGCTTTTGGTTATAACAAATATGGTCAACTGGGAATTAATTCGATAGAAAATAATGTTAGTGTTCCACAAAAAGTTTTAATTGAAGATAAAATTAAAGATATTAAAATATATTACCGTTATACGTATTTTATCACATTAGATAATATAATATATGCATGCGGTGATAATGATGCTGGGCACCTTGGAATTGGTTCACACAACAAAGTTGTGTGTATTCCACAAAAAGTTTTAATCGAAGAAAAAATTAAACATATTGAGGATAATTATATGGAAACATATTTTATAACTACTGATAATGAAGTTTATGCATGTGGTTACAATGAATATGGTCAACTAGGAATTAATTCAACTGAAAAATATATTTTTATTCCACAAAAAGTACTAATCGAAGAACAAATTAAAAAGGTTATAGTAAATGAAAATTCTCAAACATGTTTCATAACATTTAAACACAATGGATATGCATGCGGTAATAATAATTGCGGTCAATTTGGAATTGGTATATTTAAAGGAAAAATATATACTCCACAAAAAATTTTAATAAAAGAAGAAATTAAACAGATTGAAGTAAATAGTTTTAATGCCTATTTTATA
Organism: uncultured Candidatus Peribacteria bacterium; assembly: GCA_964545685.1. Classification (GTDB taxonomy): domain Bacteria; phylum Patescibacteriota; class Gracilibacteria; order BD1-5; family UBA6164; genus CAZJHB01. The sequence goes on from CAZJHB010000001.1 coordinate 10,035, forward strand.
ACATGTAACAATGAAATTTATATTTGTGATGATAAAACGTGTATTCCACATATAGATATTAATCGTTAAATAATAATTATCATTAGTATACAAAAATAAATATTAAATAATTAATTTAACTAATTTATATATTTATATTTTGCAAAAAGTTAAAAAATGATTTTTTACTTTAAAAATTATAATATTGTTTATCAATATTTATTATTAATTTATACAATATAGTTGCATTTATTCCAAAAAGATTTTAATCGAAGAAAAAATTAAAGATAATAAATTATATAAGATTAATATAATTTATAATTGTGGTTGTAATAATTAATAGCAAAATGATTTATTTCTAATAAAAAATATAGGTACAGACTACATATAATTTCGATTCAAGATATATAAAATTTATTATAATTCAATATTATATTTAAAGAAAAAATATATATAATAAATATTTTTTTATATTATTGATATGTCGTTGCCCCCAACACCTGGTTTAAATACGCGTAATACTTTACTAACAAATAAAATAAACCTGAATAATATCGGAGAAATTAATATTGAATCCGATGATTTAAATATTAAATATCCAGAAGCAAATGCATTTAATATTATAAGTATAGGAACAAGTCCAAAAACATTCGCAATAACACCATCTAAATGTACTGTTCCAACTGATTTAGAATTAAATAATTTAACAGGTGCGAATATATATTTTTATGATAATATAAAGTTTAATCGATACGATGGTATAGGTGGTTCTGAAACAAAATTTACTATAGATACAAATGGAATTAATTTAAATAATACAACATTAACAAATACAACTATTTATAATGAAACAACACAAGTATTGAATGCGGAGAATTCACTTTCATTACAATATCAGACTATACCAAAAATATTAGTAGATTCGAATATAAATATGTATGCTGATTTGCAAATGAATAGTAATTATATTTTTAATTCTAATATATATAATTCTGGATCTTATAATGTAAATGCCGATACCAGTATTATATTTAAAAATAATGCTATTCCGAAAATGACAATAGCAGATACAATTATTGCTGATACAGATTTGAATATGAATACACATATATTGAAAACAAATGATATAAATATTCCAACAGGAACCGATACATTGCTGATGGAATCAGATAATGCTACGGGTGAAATGCATCTTCATGTTAAAAGTTATAATAATTGCCAATTAACTTTAGAAGCTGATAGTGCTAACATTAATGAAAATTATAATCCGAATTTATATTTAATTCAAGATGGTCATAAAGTTAGTGGTGGATTATGTATATCAGGTACTACAGGTATATTACCAGCGAACCAATTCAATAGTTATTATAATACAACTGCAACGGGTACAAAATCTAATGATTTAATAATATATAATGATTCAGATACTGGAACAACCGATATAGATATTGCCTCAACCAGAGATATTATAGTAGCTCCTAGTCGCTTATCTGGTACTAATACACAGTATAAATTTACAAATAATAGTATTGAAACAAATAAAGGAAACTTTAATATTACTTTAGCCGGATCATCCAACGATGGTAAAATTTATTGTAATAATAAATCTGTACTAACACGAGAAACGGCATTTTGGCAAGCAGCGGGTGTTGATGATTCAATAAGTGATATGAAAGTTGTTAGTAGTGATTCAACAATATTCGACACACAGTATATGTTTATAAAAGGAAGATTCGAGATAACAGGAGTTGAAGTTTTAACAAATGCTGTTGGTACATATGTATTATATGTAATAATATATTTAAATAATGTTCAAAAACCATTTGTTTCTGTTTCACCATTTACATCTCGAACCAGAAAATATGTTGCATTAGATACTCCAATAGTTAGTGATAATGCTGGAGGTGAGGCAGTTGATGGTGATTATATACGTATACAGGTTGCAAGAGTGTCCGGTACAGGTATTCCAAATGTTTTAGTAAGATTACATTATGAACTTTTATATTAAAAAAATGATTTTTTTTTCTTTATTGAAATGATAGTCTTTATTCTCGCTTTATTTATTTTTGCTAACAGTCTTATAATTAACGATACTTTTATTAATGAAATTGAAATAGAAAACATAAATTATATTAAAACCTTACAGTTAAACAACAATGAATTTGTAATTTTTACTAAAAATGATACCCATTTAAATTATTTTAAATGCAATTGCTCTGGATATTTTGACAGTGAAGAACATAGTTTACTTGAAATTAATGATATTATCATTGATGATGAATATTTTGTATCTACTTATAATAATGGTATTAAAATCGCATATGCCATGGATGATTATATCTATGTTAATACTTATAATAATAACTTGGAATTGATAAATAATATATCCATTAATGCAACTTTTGAGGTTGTGGATATAGTAATTTCACCAGATTTACACGATGACACATATCAATTAGTGTATGTTGCATATAATAATATTCATTTTATTCGAAAGTATTTAAATGAAACTGATGTATATCCGGAATATAGAATCACGCGTGATGATGCACTTAAAGTAACATCAATTGGTCCATATAATCGCACATCTGCTAATATCGATTTGACTTTTACCGGTGTACGTATTACGCTACAAGCTAAAGATATTGCTGGTAATAATATCACACGTATGTACTATTCACCTACATGCAATATCGATTTCTTTAATCAAACAACAACACGTTTTAATGGATTAAATTTTGTAAACTATAATGAATTTAATGGCATTGGTACCACATTTGCCGTAAAAAACGTTTTCACTTCTATTAGTACAACAAATAATTTATATCTAATGACTATTGACTTAAATTATCTTATATTTGGTAATCGATATATATATCCATATCCTTATTTAAGATTTGAAAACCAATTGTTAAAAGATACAGTAAACATTGCATCAACGAATGATAGATTTTTGATTTCATGGAAGGAATTAAATACAACATCAAACGAAGTATATCCTTATTATCAACTGATCTATCATATAGTTGAACCTGGTATTGAACCAAAATATTTACCTTATGAATATAAATTAACTGAAAAAATTAAATTACCTTTAAATACAACCTTGATGTCTGCTACAGGATTTGGTAATGGTGTAAACAGATTCTTGCTTTCATGGTATGATGGTATAAAATTATATGTACAATCTTACATGTATTCTACGGATGTAGATTTAACTGTAAATGAACTAACAACTATTGTAAATGGAACAGCCGTTTTAGTTGACTGTGTTGATGAATGTCCCGAAATGTATTGCGCGAATCTATGCTCAACTAATTCTACTGATGTTTATTATATATTTTCTGGTATCGAAGGTGGTGAATTTGTAGATGAACAGACAAGTCAGGTTGTTGAATTAAATGAATTTACACAAACTTTTAAAGTTAAAGCTAATGATATTAATAGTGGCAGATTTTCTTTTAAAAATTATGGTACAGGAATGCCGAAATATTATGTTTCGATCGATGATGGTGTTATTGTTTCGGCACCAAAAGAAGTACGTGTTTATATCGATAATGCTATTAATAATTTCATATACATATGGATACTATTATTATGTTATGTTTTAATATTATAAAAAAACAATTATTACATAAATCTTCTCAAATCATTATAATGGTCCAAGAAGGTATCTTTGAATTTTTTATATTCGAAATATTGATTTAGATAGTAAGGATTTGCGCCCGTGATAATACTCTTAGATATAAATATATATGGAGATTTGCATCTGTGATTCTCGATTTTAAAAATTTCATAATTTGGATTTGTTTGATCAATATATATTAAAGCATGTCTAGGACGATAGAAATATTTATGTTCATCATCTTTATATTTTAAAACCGCTCTTGGGAATAATTTAAGATGATAATTTTTTTCGACAATATATTTGTTTCTGTTAATAGTGTTTGTTGTAATACCATGCAGTTTATGTTGTAGAATAATATCATTCAAACTATAAATAATGTACTTAATTTCATATAATACAACAATATCTAGATTGTAAAATTTTTCACAATCAAGTAGATTTTCATAGGTTTGAAGCAACAAATTATTGTCGTCACCATTATTTTTTGGTGTCAACATACCATCCTCTCCTTTTTCGAATACGGAATAATATTTAGAAATGCTTTTGATATGAATAACAACAATACCCATTTACTAGCATTAATTAAAATTTTTTTCATTTTTTGTTTTTAATGATGTACATTATTATAGTAACATTAATAATAATATTATTATTTTTAATAAACTACTTAAAAAAACAAAACAAAATATATGAAATTCAGTTAAAGACACTATCATCTGTTGAAAATAAAAAAGATTCCAATGATAGTAAAAGACAGATAAAATATAATAATATAGTAGAACCTTATTTAGTAAAACAAAATAATACGGTAATTAAAACATTAATCGAAGAAAAGAATATACCAAAAATAAAACCAATAACAGTAAAGGTTGATAGTATAATATCGGATTCACAAAATGTGCATTCACATTCTGCACTTGAAACAGCAAAAAAATCAATTGATAAGTTAAATAACGTAACTAAAGATATAGAATTAGATGATAAAGATATAATAGATAAAGTTTGCAATAATATTGATAGGTATGATAAGTTTAGCAGAAATAGAAAAGATATTATAATTAATATGGTAAAAAATTTTGATGACGTAGTATTACCAAGTGTAAATAATTCCGAATTAGGCGTATTAAGATTAGTTTACATTCGTGCAGAAAACAATCCCGATACAATGGAAATTTTAATTAAAAATTTAAATGATTGTCGCGTGGGTAATAATAGAGTATGTAAAACAGGTGTTATACAAAGAATATTATCAACACTTGATGGAATAGATGATGATGTGAAAATTTTACCAGAATGGGCATTAAAGCAAGAATTATTAAATAAGGCAAGTATTTTAAATATAGAATACGAAAATCTTGATGATAAAGAAAGAAGAGAAAATGTAAAAAATAAATTAATTGCAGAATATATAAATGTTATTAGTGTAGAAGAATTAAATAAAGAAATAGATAAATGGATAGATTATATTTAATAATATGAACTAAAATACAAAATAATTGATAAAAAATCATTTTCTAAAAACATTTATATATATCATTCTTTTTGCGTAATACTTTTTTAAATTAAATTTTTCATTAATAATATCATATTTAATATATTTTTCTATTTTTTTTTTCGATATAAACCATGAGTTCAAATTATCTGAAACTGTTTGATATTGACCCTCTTTTTCTTCTGGAATTACTAACCCATATGATAGATCCTGTATATCAAGTAATATTTTATCCTGATTATTATCAGCATCATGTTCACGTATAATTAAATAACCATCCTTATTCAAATATTTTTTTGCATAATCAATTACGGTCTTCCATTTTGGAATATGATGCAAAGCCATGCTAATAATGATTAAATCAAATTTTTTATTAATTTTTTTAAAAACATCTTCTTTTTGAACATCAGCCATAAAATAATGTAAATTCTTTTTCTCAATAAAATTAACAACTTTTTTAAGATGTATATCGATACCGTACCCATGCATATCTTTCGAAATTATATTTTTTAATATCAACCCATTATCGCATCCGATATCAAGTACATTCTTTACATTTTTCATATCAATTAATGATTTAAAACTATCAGCTAACCATTTAGCTCTAATATTAGTATCATATTTATATTCTGGATTTTTATATTTTTGAATATATTGATGTAATTCGTCGTATATTACATTATCTGGTTTTTCCTGAGTAATAATAATATAAATATTATTAAAATGTGTTTTATAATCTATGTTCACCTTTGAAATTAACCATTCTATATATTTTTTTTTACGAAAATCATTTAATAAACTAAATTGTTTATTGCTTCTAATGTTCGGTGATGCTAAAGTTTCATCCGAATCAATTTTTGAATTAATATATTTATTTGGAATTATTTTCATTGTATTTTTAACAACTAATCCTATTAGTAAAAGTGTATTTGTTGCTATAAAACCCTTTATCATTGTATTTATTTCATCGGTAATAATAATACAACATAAATTGTTATTTTGGTTAATTAAATTCCAATCATCTGATGAAGGAATATTATCGTTTATTAATTTTAAATTTTTATCATAAATATTACAATTATATATTTCAATTGGAGTTTGTGACAACGAAATAATGTAATTATTGTTTCTATACTTAGCAAGTTTCTCTAGATATGTATCCATAGTGCATTAAATAAAAAAAAATCATTTTTTCATATTTACTTGATACATTGTTCTCTTGATCGCTTTTAAGGTAGTTTCACCAAACATGGGTTTAGTGCTCAAAAGAACAGTAGGGTTTTCAGTACCAGCAATGTAAATGTTGAAAAACCTGTAAGTATACTCAGAAATGAAACGAGGGTTCCAGATGTAATGATAAGGATATTTATCCTTTTCATAATAGAAGTCTGCCATGAGCTTACTTTTCGTTTTTTCATTAGCACTGATAAATTGCCATGTTGCCATGAATATTGCGTAGGGGAAAATGATCAACTCGTTGGTTTCAACTTTAAGCTGTTCGGCGATTGATTTACAGTCATAGTTTCCATTGACCGTAACAAGTTGAACAAGTTTACCTTTTTCAGTGTGTTTAATCTCAATGATTTCATACGCATCATATCTTTTGTTGTACACATAGGTGCATGCGAAGAAGAACGAAACGTATTCTTTGTATTTGCAAACAATCAGTACAACCATTGCAGATGTTTTCGGCAATATAATAAAATATTTTCATTTTTTATAATTTATATCTAATACGTAAACTTGGATAGTATGTTCCCATTATATCATCATAATTATTTTTTTTCTCTATTAGATTATTATATATATATTTCTTATAATTTAATGCTGGATGTTTAAAATATTCTAATGTCCATATTTCATTTGATATATATCTGATACATGTATTGATGTCTGCAACTAAAAATCCATTTATTTTATTATAACCACATAATTCGTATTCTAATATATCAACCATTTCTAATACAACTCTGTTGTTTGAATAACATATATATTTTGTTGAATAATTCATTCCACTTGGTGATATAACATTATGTTTTTTGATAACTAAATTATCATATATTTTATATAAATGAGTAATAATTTTTTCTATTTCTAAATATTTTGCATATACACTAATTTTAAAAACATTATTAATTTTTTTATCTAATATAATATTGTTTGCTATATCACCTACTAATATAGTATTGGTGAGTAAATGTTTTATTTTATCCCAATGATGATTAATTGGAAGTGTTATATTGATGCGATTTTTATCATAATCAATATTAATAACTTCAGTATTTGTATAGATCGGATTTTCAATAAAATTCTGTTTTTCAAAATAAATCATTTCAATAATTCCTATTTTCGAAATAACATTTACATTGTATTTGTTATATAATGTCATTTTATCGATTTTAATGTTATCAGTATTTGTATTTATAATGTAACACAATAAAAACGATTCATGATATAATTTATATATTTGATTATTTTTTTCGACGATATAATTAATTGTTGTATTTTCGATAAATAAATTAATTAAATCAATATAACTTTGAGATAATATTATAGGATAATTATTAATAATCTCATTTTTATCATTATATATATAATTTAATAAAAAGTTACCAGTTATTATATAATCACCTTTAAATTTTTCTAATGTATCTAATAAAAGTATTCTTTCTTTACGAATTTTATCATTAACCCGTTTTTTGCCTAGTTCAGTGATATTTTCAAACATTTCATATAAAAAAAAATAAAAAAATATATACATTATTCTGTCTTCTCGGTCTTCTTCTCCTTCTTCTCCTTCAAAACCTTCGTGCGGGACGCGTTGCACTCGTTGGTGTAGGTTTTGATAAGGTTCGACAATGTGCATTCATAAAGGTCACTCACAAATGTTTCGTACTTGATTAAAACAAATGGAGTGGTAACACCAGCAATGTTGATGTTAACATACACGTGCATGTCAAATGTGTTGTCTTTGGATTTCTCGTAAATTCTTTTCGCTACATCAGCGAATTTGCAGTTCGGTGATTTCCAAATACTATGATCGTGTCCGTACATGAAGATGAACTGTGGGTTCCAACAACGATATTCCTTGTACGCTGGATCGAAGATGTGTCGAGCATTAAGACGGTTGACAACCTTGCCGGCACCCTCTTTGCAGTAGTCGTGCTTCATGAAGCAAGCAGTAGCAACCCAAGCATCATAACGAATGATATGCAGGTCAGATGGTTTGAGTTTCAGAGTCGTTGCAATCTCGTTTATGTCGTACCTGTTATCAAACTTGAAGGTCTGAACAATGGTACCTTGCGTGCTGTGTTTAGGATGAACGAGGAAGTAAGCGTTGTGTGTTTTACTGTATTCGTGAGTAAGAACGATGAAGAACTTCATAATTGTTCCATTAGTGGTAACAACAAGACACACCATATTATCTTTCGGCAAGTTATGAAATAATTTTCATTTTTTGTTTTTTTTAAAAAATTAAATATCAATTATATATCGGTTATTATTTTGATAACATTTTAACATTTGTTATAACGTCGGTAAACATGGTTTGATTATAAAATGTTGTAAACATAATTATGGGTTTTTTATTATAATATTGTATTTTAATTGGCCATTTTATATTATGCCAATAAATTAACGAATCCTTATATTCTGTAAATATTTTTTTAATTATTTGTTGCACAGAATAATCTTCTGAAAGTAGTTTTTTACTATCACGGGTATAAGGAATTGTAAATACACTGTTCCAGATACGATATTCGAAATGACGTTGATTGATTATATGATTTGCATTTAATGTATTAATTAACATATTATTAACTTTTTTTGTAAGTTCATGTTTGAAATATATCATCGTTGCTGTCCAATATCGTAATGGAATAATCGTAATATTATTAATTTCAACATCATTTTGTACATTTGTTATATTGTATTTTCCTGTATATTGAATAATTTTAACACCGGGTGTTGTATCAATATTTCTGAGTTCTACACCATCGTAGTCTTTATTGTATATATATTGAACTACAATATAATAGGAATTATACTCCTTAAATTTGCACACAATTAATATAACCATGATAATATTCGATATATTATAAAAAAAAACCATTTTTAAAAAATAAACAATTAAACATCTTCTGTAAAACAATCGTCGACCCTGTTAAACTTGCCAACAGCCTGCGCAACACCTAAGAATTCCGTCGTATCATAGAATGAAGTAAACATGATTCTCGGTTTTTCAGGGTAATACGATATATCATCAATTAAGAACGAAACATGATGCCAATAAATCGGCAAAGTCTTATCCTTCTTGAACCTCTTTTCGATTTTTTGTTTTACAAATGATTTTTCTGATTTCAATTTCTGACTATCACGGGTGTAAGGAACTGTAAAAGTACTATTCCAAATACGATAGTCAGAGCAACGTTGATCGTTGATGTGTCTTGCATTCAGTTTATTAAACAGCATATCATTATGCTTGGTCGTAAGTTCGTGTTTGAAGTATAACATCGTTGAAGTCCATATTTTCAATGGAATAATAATGATATCGTTGATGTTAACTTTTTCCACTATAGTTGCTTTGTTGTAGTATTTTTCGCATTGAATAATTCCAACAGATTTACTATCAGGAGTCATGTTAATGTTTCTGAGTTCTACACTATCATGCTTTTCATTGTATAGATATTGAATCACAATGAAATAGGAGTTATATTCCTTAAAGTTGCAAACGACTAATACGACCATATTGTCATAATAACAAAAAATTTTCATTTTTTAAATTAATAAAAATGATTTATTTTTATATAAATGATCAACAATGGATACTATTTCGAAATTATCGGAAAAAGAAGCATTTGATAAACTAAAATACTATGATAGGAAGTATCGAATCGGAGAATCAGAAATATCCGATGAAGAATTTGATTTGATTATTTTATATCTTGAAGAAAAATATCCTGATAATGAATATTGGACAAATAAACCACGTAAAATTGAATTAAAACCAGAAACTATTGATCTTGGAAGTTTAAAAAAATATAGAAAGAAAGATTGGTCTCAAATGGTAAATGTTATAAAAGGATATGATAAATTATGTTTATTACCAAAATATGACGGATCAAGTTTACTGTTAGTATATGATATTAATGGTAATTTTTATCGAGCAAGAACCAGATTACGTAGCGAAATAGGTGAAGATATGACTAATAAAGCAATGCATTTCGTACCAACTCATATAAATATCCCTAAAATTATACTACAATCAATGCAAAAATATCGTGCTACTTATTTATTTTTACATTGTGAAGCTTTAATGTCTATGAATATATTCAATAAATATTTTAAAGATAAATATAAAAATAGACGTTCTGCTGTATCTGCATTAATTAATAGTAAATTACATGACGATGCTAAATATATTGATATTGTACCATTTGATTTATATTGGAATTTTGAGGAAAGAAATACTATAGATATTTTTAAGTATATACATGAAATGGGTTTCTACAAAACACCTATTAAAACAATTTCACCCAATGAATTAAATGCAGAATATTTAGATGAATATATTAATAAATTAAAATCTACTACAAATAAAATAGAAAAACCAGGAAGTCTTGAACATGTTGCAAATAATTATATGACTGATGGTGTTGTAATTAGACCATTACATTATGCAAAAGAACATATTGCTATACCAACTCAAATGTTTGCATATAAAGTTAACTTAAGTACTATGATTAAAGAAACAGAAGTTATAAATATCGAATGGAATACAGGAAGAACTGGAAATATAACCCCAGTCGTTGTATACAAAGAAATTGTCTTAAATAATGCAAATTACAACAGAGTATCTGGTCACAATGCAGCTTATTTATTCCGTAATAATATATTTATTGGGCAAAAGGTCGAAATAATATTATCAGGTGATGTTATACCAAAAATTTTAAGTACGATTGGTAATACATATATCGAAGAACGTAACAATATAATTAGTAATATAGAATATATTAATGATATAAAAGGTATCGTGTATGATGATACTACTAATATATTAATAATAAATAAAGATAATAAATATAATATAACCAATGTTAATGCACAAAAATATATTAAATTATTTACATTTATAACAAAATGCCCCAGTTGTGATAATGAATTAACCTATAGTAAAACGGTTGGAAGATATTGCGCTAATCCAATATGTCCATCGAAAAAACAATTAGGTATTGTATATTATTTGAAAGGATTGGGTATTAAAAATATTGCTGAACAACAAATTGAAAAACTTAATATTATGGATATTGATGATCTTTATAATTTAAGTATTAAACAAATGGAATCGATTGATGGAATAGGATCAACAATAGCTAACCATATTTATAATGAAATAAGAAAAAGAATTAAAGCCATTACCGTTGGACAATTCATAAATGCAATGAATATTCCGTCTGTAGCAGAAAAAACAGCAAATAAAATATTTGCCGAGATTGATATTGTTGATTATTTAAGCGATACATATATCGATTATACAAGTTACCGCATATATGGTGTAAGTAAAAATGCAATGGAAAATTTATTCGACAATCGTGCAAGAATTAAATTATTATATAAAATATTAATTCAATATGGACTTACATTTAAAAAAGAAGAAAAAACCGATAAATTAAATAATTTAAAGTTTGTTTTAACGGGAAAAGACGATGTAAATAGTAAATCACGTAAAGATATAGAACAATTAATTCGAAATAATGGTGGTTGTACAACATCTGTGGTATCAAGTACTGTTGATTATGTTATTACTAATGATATTAATAGTAATACAACAAAAGTAAAGGAAGCGAAGAATAAAAAAATAAAATTAATGTCATATAATGAATTCTATTCCATCATTATCAATTAATGTTTTATGATTAATACCATTGTTATATATTTATTTAGTATTTTTTTGTAAATATTAATCATTTTTTTATTCTGAGTAATATTGGTCTTCTGGCATATTCTGGTAGTTCAAAATCCCAATAATAGTATTTACCATGCCCGGCAAAGGTATTTCTGAAATCTTTCACAAAGCAGCATATTTGTTGATATCGTGTATCATCATCATATGGGTAGGTATCCAATATAATTTTGGTTGTTATTGTTGTTGTATTATTTTCGATTAAATTTATTAAATAATTTTTAACTATGTGTATATTTGGAATATAGTTAAACCTATAGATTGATTTAACAGCATGTGTGGTATCATAATAATAGTATATATTAATCATACTATCTATATATGATTTTGTCATAATATTTTTTTTATTTGTTCGATGTATATATTTATCATAACATTCATGATAACTATGACATACAACTGGAATGTTGTTTAAAAACTTATACAAAGCTGTTATATTAATTGTGTTATTCGAAACAATTATGTTTTCGTTATTTTTATAAATTGCATCACATATAATATTGACCATGTTACGATCAACTTTATCTATTTTAAATTTGAAATCAAACATTTGATATATAAAATCATTTCCTAAGAAGAATGAACAAAATATGTAATCTTTTAATTTGTTAGTACCGATAATACTCGTAATATACGAGTAAATATAATTGATGTTGTACACATACTGGACTTTCCCTCTTTCAATCAGTAAATCAATGTGTTGATTAGCGTTTTTGTGTAAAAGACACAGATTTATGAAATCTGTATCAGGTGAAACGATAAGTGTTTTACTATTATTGGATTGCAAATATCTAATAATCGACATTTCTGCTTCTCCCTTCTCAACACTAGTAATAATCGAATCTTTAAAAACTGTATATGTTCGGTTAATAAGTTTGTACATAAAAGGTGAACCATATGTAATTTTATTTTGGTCCCATTCTCTTTGTTTATATTCGAAACGTCGATAATATAATCTACTATCGCGTTGCCTTTCAAACTTCATGTATGGTGTACATCCATCAAAGAATATACCGTATTTTTTATATTGTGTTTTATGTAATAATATATCAATATAACTAATAAAAGCATTAATTACTTTATTATCATCATCGTTGGTATAAGTATCCAATGATAAAATCAGGTGTATAACATAATTGCAATCAATATACATATAATCATAGTCACTATCTATACTGTTTTTATATGCATTCTTAAAATATTTTTTAATAGCCGAAAAATAATGCGGTACACCCATTTTGCAGTTATTATTGAAAAAATATTCAATTATTAATACGTTAATACAATTGTTGTTTGCAACATATTAATACTTTTAAGTTTATCATCAATGTTATTGAAATAATTTTCATCATAATCATTATAAGATTTAATAGTATGTTTTCTTGGCTTGAAAATCTTTATTAATTCATCAATATCAACGAGATATTCATCTTTAATATCAGTATCAATAGTTGGTAAATACATTCCGATTTTAGAACCAAAAGGTTGATACTTGTCATATTTTTTTGTAATAGATTGCCATACATCATCATCTTTATTATATAAAGTATATGTGGTGTCTTTATACTTATTATCAATTATAAATGAACCTGTTTCTTTACCATTTAACATTGCATCTACTTTTTTACCATCTAGACATGTAATAATAATATTAACATTGTTGCCTTCGAAACATGCTCTACATATATTCGCAATACTTTCTAATTCTTGTTTACTAGCACAGAAATAATGAATACACCAGAACAATGTTATGCTTTTTATACCAAATGAAGGATAATTATAACTCCCCTTTATTTTTTCTATTAAATCCTTTTCTGTTTTTGAATTAATATTATGTGTTATACATTTGAGTTTAAATTTATTATTTATTGCAGCCTGTTCAGGTTTTAATGAAATAATTGGATTTCCTCTTGGAATAATATTTTGCAACGTTTGTTGAGCTTTAGACTCCAGGACGAATAACGCATTAACATCTTCATCTATAGCAATAATATTTTGAATATTATGATACATTTGTCTTCTTATATTACCACCACGTCCGGCTGCAATATCTAATAAACTATTTGAGTTGAATATATATTCATCTAATAATATACTTGTAATAGTTTGATCATAATTACGCTTTGCTTCATATCTCTTATGTATTTCATCACTTATTTCAACAAAATATATATCTTTAATTAATGTAGGATTCTGTAATTCTTCGATTGTGATTGGGTTACGAATAATTTGTATAATATCATATGCAATATTATAATCATTACCAAACATATTACCACCACTGTGATAAACGGAGGTTTTATCTTCACGTAAACGATCAGGTTCCCAACTACCATCTTCTGTTGGTGATAATTCCCATATTTTATCGTCTAAATTTTGATCTGATTGCAAAAACATAGCATTTGTTTGATTAGCAACAAAGAATGGATATGGAATATAATCTTCATTATGTAAATCTATATTAAAGATACTATAATTTATAATATCTTTATTGGGTATTTTATCAATTGTACCGTTTGTTAATGATACACCTACCATAACAACATATAAATCATGTTTTGGCTTCAATTCTGGTAATTTAAAATCTTTTATTAATTCTTCGGCATCTTTTGTTGGTATTTTTTTTAATAAAGCATCAATTGTATTATGTTTATAATCTTTTATTTTCCAATAAATATTTCTACTATTGTATCCATCAATTAATAGATTAGTACAAACAATACCATCTGCCGGAATACCTTCTGATGTTTTTGTATCATAAGCATGTTTAAATGCAGTTGCCCAATTATCTGTAGTTAAAATATAATGATTTTTAATTTTAATTTTAAACTTATCAATATTTAAACTTTCAATAAATTTTTTATGTGTATTTAATTGTTCTAATCGATATTTGTAATTATTATCCAGAAACGATATGTTACCGATACTAACTGCATCGAATAAATGCATATGTTCCTTTAATACCTCGCCATCAAAAATACTTTTACCTAATAATTTTTCATCAATTTTACCAGTATATTTAATAATACCTTCATAATAATTATCTTCTACCCAAATTAACCATTCGATTATGTTATCTGTATTTATGTTTAAATGTAAAAATCCACGTAAACCATCAGTCTTTTCAGTGGCCGCAAATTGAGTAGATCCATCATTTGTCTGCTTCCATATATCCAATACTTGTTTTTTAGATGCACTAACCACTTTAGATCCAATACTATTAATACGGAAATTTTGAGTATTAACATTATTTAATATTGTATTCTTTTTTCTATGGTTTTTAAATAAATTAGCATACGTGTATCCAATTGTTCTTGCACCTTTTTGAGATTGTGCATTATTGTATATACGTTTTACATCATCATCATAATTTGTATATATAAATTTGAATAAATTATCTAATTCTTCAATATTTAAATATTTTAAATCTATTGGACCTTTATATTCGATTTCTAAACTATAATCACAATTTTTTGTTTTGTCCATATTTTTAATATAATCTAATGTGTTTATTTTTTTTGGTATATTTATTTTATATCGTTTATTTATTTCAAATGACCAATTTGGTAAGTTTGGAATATTAAAATATTCTCTTTCTGTATATCGAATAAAATTAGTTTTACTTGTATCATATTTATCAAGTGGTAACTCGGTAGATGTTTTTATACCCGGAACTATATTAAACATTTGTAGATACGATTCATTATGTAAATCATTGAAAAATCCAAGATTATTTTTAATAATTTTTTCTGTTTTAATAATTTTATTTTTTTCGATAAATACACGTGCACGCTGATTATCAGGATTTTTAAAATCTATAAAATATTCTATTTTATTAAATTTTAATAAAGGTTTAAATCTTGCTTCAATATAATTATAAGTAGAATTAGATAGATGTGAATTTTTATTAAAACTATCATAAAACACTAATTCAAATTCAATATTATCTTTAACTTCATTGGCTTCAAATAATAAACTTTTTAGAAATTTAATACTATTTGCACCCAATATGTTATCCATAGTAATCATATAATAAATAAAAAAGTAATTTATTAAAAAATTAATATTTTTTCATAATTTACAATATATACATGAGCTTCGGTGCATTTGCGTATATTACCAAAAATCATACCACTAACATCAAGGGTATTACCAAGATTGAAGAGTGTGTATTGATGGGTCTTGAAAACCATTTTGATCCTAAACGAAACGGTAAACTGTGTTTGCTTGGAGGTAAGGGTAATCATAATGAACGCATGATGAAGCACAAAGCAATGGAACGTGAAGTTGCCGAAGAATCTGCTGGTTTGATATCGCCCGGAACGTGGCATTATGAGCGCTGTAAGTCCACACGTCAACCGTTGTGTTGGAAATGTTGTAAATCCAACGGAACACAATTGACAAATACACATGTTTGGCATATTCATCCTCATCAAACATTTCGTGCCAGTGAATTTGGCATTAAGAGGAGATTGACTACACGCATTGCTGAAAAGGAAATGTCCAGATTGGTATGGATTCCGGTATCTGAACTTAAAAACCTACGTTGGGATACATCCAAACCCGTTATGAACGAACGTGGTGAATCCTTTACGATTTCTTCATTTGCAGTCAATATGATTATGAGTAAACAGTAAATTGATTATATTTTTTTATATATGTTATGTATTGGGATATCAATTACGTTATTAACAATATAAATATTAAAAACAATTATGAGTTTATCAGTGAAACAGACATATATTGGGCACTGATAATCGGATACAATTTCGACGTATCATTTACTATTAATGATAAATTAACTCCGGATGAATATATTGAAAAAAACATTAAACCACTTTTCGGTTATAATATAATTGGATTAGAATTAAGATATATGATAAACAATTATCTTATTATTAAAACATTGAATATTGATAACGATAATAAAGTAATTGATTCTATAATAAATAATAAATATAATATGCGAGAAAAAATTTGTATTGATAAAAATTATAATATTGAAGATTTTATAATAGAAGAATATAAAAATAATAATTTAAATAATTTATTATTCGAATATGATTCGGATGATTATGATAACTATGATATTGATGATAAAAATCATAATAATTATTTAAGTACTATCTTCAACTGCCTCGGGTAACCTTTTTGTTTTTTCTGTTTCTGGATATAAAATATCTATTAATTTAGTCGCCGTTAATTTATACGGAATATCATAAATTGTTTTAAATCCACGGCTTTTGCAATCTGAAAATCTAAGTATGAGAAACATATGATGTATTTGTGCATTCGGTGAAGGATATTTATCTAGTGGATTTTCATCTTTAACATTTAGATTATAAAGTAACTTCATTGGTTTTGCAATATAATTATCAAATGCCTTGGTATATGATTTATAATCTCTATTTATATCATTCACAATAAAGAAATTTTCCATAAAATCAGTTAATAATTCAATCATATTTCCTTTAGGTGATTGATTCATATGCTTTTCAATAAAGTATTCTCTGATTTCATCATTTGATTGTACATCTTTATAACAAACTCCTTCTAATATCCAATATTCATTAAAAAGATGTTGTTCGTAAAATAATTTAATTAATTCAAAATGTTGTTTTTTGCAAACAATTTGCCATAATTCATCATTTTCAAGAGATGTTAAATCTCTTCTGACTTTATTTTCTTCAAATACAATTTCTTTAAAGGTTTTAATATCATTATTAATACATGCTTCAATTAAACGTTTATCCGTCATTTTTACAATAAATGAAAAAAATATTAATTATTTGAGTATTAAATGATTATTGGACTTTTCGGAAAAAAAGGAGCAGGGAAAGATTATTATGCTAAAAATTTTCTTTTAAATCAATTAAAAGGTAATACATTAATTGTTTCATTCGCTGACTCATTAAAATTATTTGCTTTAGAACAAAAATTATTTACATTTGATGAATTATATGTAAATAAATCAAAGAAATCGAGAGAATGGATGCAATGGTATGGTACTGATATTAAAAGAAATCAAGATCCGGATTATTGGATTAATAATTTAAAAAATACAATTAAAATAAATCAATTGAGAGGAATTGATAATTTTATTATCACGGATGTTAGATTTTTAAATGAAATAAAATGGATTAAATCTGAAGGTGGTTTAATTTATAAAATTGTAGATCCTGATTATTGTATACAAGATAATCATATTTCTGAAAATGAATTAAATGATTTCGATGCATATGATTTATTAATCATTAATAAAAAATGATTTTTTAATAAAATTAATGTAATGAAGCATAGACAGAAACAATTAACTGATAAACGCGCATATGATAGACTTTTATATGTAAATAGGTTATTAAAATATATTAAATTAGAAAATTACTTAGATATTGGAACAGGCAACGGGCAAATAGCTTCAGTAATTACTGATGATTATAATATTAAAAATACATATGGAATAGATTTATATGATCCCGAAAATTATCAAGGACCAACTAATGTTAAATATCAAAAATCAAAAATACCGTTGCCTTTTAAAGATAATATGTTTGATTTAATAACATGTTTTCAATCATTACATCATTTAGATGATATCGAAAAAATGTTAACCGAAATTGTTAGAGTTTTAAAACCCAATGGATATATATTTATTAGAGAGCACAATGCTTATAATAATTATATAAAAAAAGTATTGTACGATGATCATGCAAAATGGGATGATTTTGATCCAAAAAACGACAAATTAAATTTTATGTCGAAAGATTATTTAATACAATTATTAAATAAATATGGGTTTGAATTAAAAGAATACATATTTATTGCATTAAATAATTCAAAAAAAATTAAAGAACAAAAAATTTACCATATGTTATTGCAATTGAAAAAATAAGTTTTTTAATAAATTTATTGTAATGATTAAAGAAATTTTGCATAGTATTACATACATTATAATATTATTTATTTTGTTTAGTAATCCTTTATTGGATTTATTTTTCCCAAATGATGAATATTATTTCGATGAAAATATATATTTTAAAAAATATCCTATACTAAATAACATGTTGATATCTTCAGATTCATTTGCTATAAAATTATATAATGATTCCATAATTCGATCAACTCGATATAATATATTTAATAATATCGCATTTATTCCCGATGGATATACAAATGGAACTGTAATTGATGGTGAATCAATTAAAATAGTATACCATATCCCATTATATATATTATCATTAATAGTTTTTGTTATTATTTTAATTAATTCAGTATGTATTATAAGTTATCCTATATTTAAAAAAATAATTAAATCAATGTTTAAAAAGTCTTGATTTTATAATTACAATTTTGTTTTTTCCATAAATTGAAATCATTATTTGATACATTAGGAACTGTTGCGGTATAATTACCATGGTTAACAAGCATATTTAATATTTTATATAATTGTTTACCATTTAATTTATATGTAGCGAATTTAATATAATAAATTTGATACATATACATTAATTCAATATTATAACTTGTTTGTCTAATAACTTCATTATATATATTTAATTTTGATTTAATTTCACTTTCAGAACACGTCAACATATCTTGCATAATAAATTGTAATATAGATTGTATTTTCGAAAGATATCTTTGTATACCAAAATTAATATCATTAACAGATTCACTGTATATATTTTTTTGTGATATATCATATGAATTTAATAGATTCATAATTTCTTTATTTACAGATTTTTTACTATTATGATAAATATGTTTATCAATTGCATATTTTTCCAATATATTAGAATTATATTTTTTGGACACGACGCATTTTGTATAACGTTCAGTATTAGGTTTTCCGAGATTTAACATATAATCAAATGATTTATTAACACCAGTATTAATACCTTCCATTGTATTGTTTACAACATTATTTAAACTAATAAAGAAATTATTAATGGCCGCGGATGTTGTAATAATCAGTTTAATTGGTGCTGGTATCGATTCCCATATACTAGCTTTAATTCTCGATTTAACTTTATTTAAATCAGATGAAGGATCATCGATTTGCATAATAATTGATTTACTGATTTCTTTAATCATTGTATCAGGTAAATTCGTTAAATCATTAACCATGGATGGGATGTTTTCTAAATTACTAACAAGTTGATTGATAACAGGATTCGAATTAACAAATGAATTAAGTTCACCTATTGTTTGTTGTGGTAATGATTGCAATGTACCTGCTACCATATTTAAATTTTGAACAATAGATTTTTGTACATCATTCACGGTTCCATCTATTTGTGTGGGCAATGATGTTAATTGATTTTGTATAATATCAAATCTTTGTTCTACCATATTTCGAACAGTATCAACACTTTGGTTTATTTGCGTTGGAATATATTCTAATGTATTGGTAACATTATTTAAATTATTAAAGGTTTGCTCTTTAAACTTTGATATTTCATTAGGAATATTTTCAATACCGTTTACTACTCTATTCAGTGCAGTTCCACGGGTATTCATATTATTTTCGACAATATCCATAGCTTGTTGCGGGATATTAATTATATTTTCTGCAAGATTATCAACACGATTACCCATATTATTAAATTCAGTCAATACTTTATCGGCAGAAGAATCTATATTATTTATAATTAATGATGGCATTTTATTAACTTCATTTGATACAGATTGAAAAATATCAGAGGTTTTAATTAATGAAGAGTTAATATTTGAAGCTTCCTTTGTAATAAGATCCGGTATTTTTTTAACTTCATTGCTCAACGAATTGACGACTTCAAATCCTAAGTTGAAACCATTGTCAATACTGTTTGGTATTTTTTTAATTTCATCCGTGGCTTTTGTTACGCTTACTTCCATTAGTGATGGTAAATCATCCATACCTGTTTGAATTCTGCTTATAATACTTTCTAAATTGTTTATATTTTTACCAATTTCAATAGCCATATTATTTGGCAATTTATTGATATCTTCTTTAACGGAATCTACTGATGTTTTCATTAAATCAATAAATTTTGATACATCAGTACCGATATTCGGTAATGTATTTACATTTGATGTTATACTTTTAATTTTTTCACTAACGTTATTAATATCATATGAAATCGAATCAACGGTTTGTTTTATATTGTTATATGTTTGATCCATTGAACTGAGTTGTGTAACTATAGGCGATGCGGCATTATTTATTGTTGTTTCAATTTTTCCAGGTAATTCAGAAAGATTTGTATCAATAGGTTTCATAACATCCCCAACAACTCTTTTTACTTGTTTTGCAATGTCCCAAATACTGAATCCGAGATCAAATTGTTCTTTCATTTCTTTTTGAAAGATTTTATTATATTGTTTTTTAAATTTATTTTTAATATCATCGTAACGTTGTTGTATTTCTTTACCAGATAGGTTAAAATGCTCTGTATTATATTCATTCGAATAAGCATAAATATAGTAATCAAGACTTTTATCTAAAGCTGTAAGATAACTATTAACCTTTGTATTTACATCCATATATATTGGATATGTTTTATCAATTAATTCAACATTGTTAGAAATTAATTTACCGTTTTTAAAATTTTTACGAATAGATACAATATCATTATACATAAATTTCATTGTATTTAGATTATTAACAATATGTTTACAATCCTTTGTTATTTTTTTTAATTTTGATTGTTCTTCCTTATATTTTTCCATTACTATATCTTCACATGCAAGTAGACTTTCAATTACAAATGCATCATCACTATACATATCGTTGTTTTTAACATTCGTAAATTCAAACATACTTATTACGTTATTATCCTTATCGAATGCAGCCGCATATTTTCTTTTTTTCGGAAGTATAAATTGTATCTCGTTATTATTATTATATACAACTTTTTTTGTGAAATCATTGCGTATATTATTATTTTTATAATAAATAAATATTATAATAATTATTGTAATAATTGTTAAAACCAATAGAGTATATATACTATTATCCATTTTTCATAAATAATAAAAAAAGTATTTTTTATATTATATTGGATAATGTTTGATATCATTTTTTTTAATATGTTGTATCATAAATCGTCGATTAGAAATATTGAAATGAATATATACATAAATTGTTAATATCGCCAATGTAATTGAAATAATTTCAAAAGGTGTCATTCTATCAATAAAAATAAAAAATGATTAAAAATATATTTTGTGATATGTATTCATCTAATTTTATTTCTTCTGTGTTTTCACATTATAAAAAAGAAATCATAGAAACATTCATAACTGAACATAAACATCAAAGTATGGATTTTGGTAATGTAGTGATGTCGGTCAAACCAGATACCGATAAAACATTTATTATTACTTTATCTATTGAAGATAAAGATTACGAATTTTTATTACAATATAATAAAAAAGAATGTGAAGATTTCGGTAAAAAACTAAAATTGTTGTGCGTAATACAAAATAATAGTACAGCTGATACAATTGAAACAATTTATAATTTAGAATTTTAAAAAAGTTTTAAGTTCTAATGAACTTTTTTAATAACTTTTAATACGATACACCAAGAGCCTTTCGGCTCTTTACTGATATACAATATTAATTTCGTTATTACAATTTAGATAAAAATTTATCATTTTTTAAAATATATGATATGGACGATATTATTTATAATAAAAAAGTTGTTATTGGTCTTAAATACTTTTATTATGGGCAATTGACATGTGATCAACGAAATAAAATCAGCGAAGAATTAGTATTAATTGAAAATAATAATAAGTATAAATATTTTGATATAATTAAGGGACCTAATAAAGAATTGATATTGCAAGTTCCTTTATATTTTGGTATTCAGATGTTTGGTCCACCTATGAAAACTATTGAATATAATGGTCAACCGTTAGATGAAATTGATTTTCAAGGTAACCTATTTACACACCAAATGGCAATGGTTGATAAAATATTAGCTAATAAAAAATCATTAATACAATTAAATACTGGTGAAGGAAAAACTGTTATATCGCTATATTTACTATCGAAAATAAAAAAGAAAACATTAATTTTGGTACCAACAAATCATTTAGTATCACAATGGATTGAAGAAATACATACATTTATTGACAATATTAAAGTTGGTAGAGATTACCGAGATACATCACTCGATATATGTATTACAACGGTTCAGGCATTTACATATTCGAAAAAAATATTATCATTATCTGAAATACAACATTTTGGAATGATTATATATGATGAAGTTCATATGTTTTCATCAGAACAATTTATTAAATCAATTTCTTCATATGGTATGATGGAATATGTTTATGGATTTTCCGCAACAATATTTAGTTTAACTGGAAAGGTTGAAATGCTTGAAAATTATTTTGGTAAAATCAATGATATTAACGATAGATCGTTACATTTTAATTCGAAATGTATTTTTATTAATTATAAGGGAAATCCAAAATATAATGATGTACAACATTTTATTACAAATAATAATGTTGATAATCCAGCATGGGTATGTTCAATAACAACCGGTGATACCAAACGCATGGATTTATTGATTAAATATATAGAATATGTATTTAATCAAATTACAAGAAAATATACTGTATTAGTATTCTTCGAATATATAAACGAATGTAATGTATTTTATAATTATTTAATAAAAAATATAAACGACAAGTTTCCTATATTTCCAGATGAAATCGGAATAGTACATTCTGATATTAATAATGATGATAAAAAAAGGTATAAAAAAGAAAGTAAACTTTTAATTTCAACTGTAAAAAGTTTAGGTACAGGATTTAGTCGGAAAGACATTCATTCAGTTATTATTGCATCGCCTTCAAATGGGTTGAGTTCTAATCAGGTTCAGAAGATAGGTAGATGTTTAAGACGTAGTACTGAAGAAAGAGAAAATAATAAAACAAGATATATTATATATATTAATGATAATAATTGTTCAAAAAGAAAATATAGTCAAGATAATTTTAATCTTTTAAAAAAATATGCAACACATGTTGAAATTAAAAATCATTCATGGATTTAGTTAAAATAATTTAAAATCATCAATATATTTTTTAATTTTCATATAATCGGATTGATCTTTTATATGATAAGCGAAATACATAATTACAATAAATTTCCATTTATCATGCATAATAAAATTTTGATTTAAATAGATTAATTCATCAATTTCAGTTAATTGTTCTTTTTTAATAATATCGATAATATCCGTAAAAGCCGAGAATTGATTACTGAAAAATTCTACGAAAGAATTACTATTAAGATAATTCTCATTAAATGTCATCTTTTGGTTTTTAATAATATCCTCAATTAGTTTTTTTCTTTTTTCATTTAATGATATCATATGTTTATTACGATGATATTCAGTTGCAATATCCACAAATCTTGGATCTTTGATAAGGATATCGTTAAAATAATCCTTTAGTACGTTGTATTTATCCGATGACTCATTGATTGCACTTTCATTATCGATTTGTGCGTTAAGTAGATCTAATATTTCAGCAAACATATATGTATACATTAATAAATAAAAAAATCATTTTTTAAATATCAAATTTTTTACCAACTATATACATTTCTTCGATATATATATTTAAGGCACTATTAAAAATATTTTCAATTAGTGATTTGTTATTGTTTAAATGTGACCAAGAAGGTGTTTTGAGTTTATTGATCTTTTTATTCGAAATATCGTTAATAATTTCAGTATAATCTGTTTTAAATTTTGGTTTTATATTTTTAAAATAATTTAATGGTGTATGTAATGCAATACCAGGAAACATATCATTACCACTCATTACAGCAATTAAAGCTCTTTCCTTTATATCAGTAATATTTAATAAAGACCATAATTTGTCGGTATCTACACCTTTAAATTTATTTTTATCTTCGAACAATAGTTTATATCCTGAGCCGATATTGTAGAAATAATAATCGGTATCATATACATAAGCACCATCTATGTTATCTTTTGTTAACATATATGCAACCATAGAATCAGCGTCATGTTCATGAACTTGTATATATTTGATATTAGAAGCATTTAATTGTTCAAAAACATATTCTTTACGCTCTTGTGTAAAATGATAATGATCACAAACAGAATAATCAACAACATCCATATTTTTAACTTTTTCTTTATTTCTTTGATTTGCTTTTTCGATTTGTATTTTCCGATATTCTTGTGTTGTTATTTTTAATTCATTACCTTTACCATCAAATATAAATATAGGCGTGATATTATACTGATCGAATTTTCTTAATAATACAGTTATAATATCAAAAGCGACATGTTCTATATCATATAATTGTGAATTAAATCCATTTTTCCAATACGATGAGTTTCCTTTACGCACAACATATCCATCTGCATCAACAACAATTGTTTTATTAACTAAATCTTCATATGTAATTTGTTTTGTATATTCATTTGGATCAATATTTAAATACTTGATAACTTTGGCTAAATTTTTATTAAAATTATTTACACCCATAACAAATATTTAAAAAATATTCATTTCTTTAATCAAGTTTATTAATTTTCCCAACATACAAAGGCATAGCCTTATATGTAATAATAAACATGAATGTTTCATCAAATCTATGGAAGAAAGGTGGTGTCCAATCTAACGAATCTCCTATCCATTCAACCTTATATACATCTGTTGATAAAATGCGTGTTCCTTCCGGTGTAATATTTAGCTCAGTATTTGAATAATAATTAATAACAATGCTTTCATCATCATTATTTGAATGATGATCAATGCAATATTGTAATAAAGGATCATTTGTTTGTTTATTGTAACATTGAAGATGTCTTTTAGTTTCAAATGAAATTACTGGTAATTCAATGTTTATTTCACTACATTTTACTTCTTTATATTTTTTAAAATCTATGTTATCAGCTGTTAATAAATTTAAGTATAATCCAGGTGTGCTATAAGGAATTTTGATAATATAATCATTATCATTTTTAAATACATGTATATAATTGGCATGTTCATCATTAAATTCGATATACTTAAACTTTTGTTTGGAATTATTAAATGGATGTGTATTTTTTGTATTATTAACATCCAACTCTTCATTCCAAACATCATCAAAAATACATTTTACGAAACTAATTTCTTTCATCAACATACTAACATATGGTGCTGTATATTTGTCTGCGAGTGCTTTATCTTTGTTTGTATAATATCTATAAATTGTTTCATAAAATTCATTATCAAGTGTTTTTCCCGTAATCATTGTATTGATACTTTGTAGATTATAAACATCGTTACAATCAAACACATATCTTAGTTTATCGAAACAAATTTTAAACAATTCCTTGTTCATGTTAAATATTCAATATATATTCATTTTTTTATTTTTTATTACACTACTAATTACTTTAATAAAAAATGAATATTATTTATAACAATTGCAATGTTTATTAACACATTTTTAAATAATGACTGTATTACCGAGATATATTATAATTCCATTTATATTAATAATAAAAAATTATATGCATACGGTTGGAACGAATGTGGAATGTTTGGAGTCGGTATTAATAATGAAGAATGTTGTGTTTATCATAAACTAATATTAATTAATAAGAAAGTAATTGATATATTTAATAATGGATTTTTAACAATATTTATCACTTCTGATAAAAAATTATATGCTGCTGGCAGTAATTATTTAGGGCAACTTGGGGTTGATATCAGAGAAGATGTTATTTATACACCAGAATTGGTAAAAATCAATGATGAAGTTATAAAAATAATATATGTACATAACGCAATATTTTATATAACAAATAAAGGAGAAACTTTTGTATCAGGTAATAATAAATATGGTAGTCTTGGTATTGGAAATTTTAATAAATATATATATAAACCTGAAAAAATGGCAGTAAATATTAGTATTAAAAAAATTATATCGATTGATTATTCATATTATTTTATTACAAATAATAATAAATTATACGCATCAGGATTGAACTTGGTTGGATGCTTAGGTGTTGGATATCGAGATAAATGCATCAACGTGCCATTATTAGTTGATATTCCAGGAGAAATCGAAAAGGTTATAGAGCTTAAAGCATATAATCATATATATATAATTACTAAAGATAAAAAATATTATTTATCCGGAAACAATGAACATCATCATATAGGTGTAAAAAATACATCTTCTATTTTATATAAACCGGAATTAATAAATATAGATAAGGAATTTTATGAAAATATAAATTATTGTTACGATTTAATGTTGTTTTTCAGAGGTAATTAAATACTTAGATCTAGTTTCTAACCATAATTTAACATCATCATAATCTTTATTTTTTTCATCGAATGGTTTACCTGAAACATAATGTATTAGTATAGCATTATCCATCAAATGTTTATTGTATGCTTTTGTTGAATAAAAACTAGATAAATTATACCAATCATTTTCATATAATAATGAAAATGCGATTTCATCCAATCCGGGATTAAATTTGTTTGCAATCTTTAAATATTCAGGGATTTTAGCAACAGCTTCGTTGTATTTTATTTCAGATGGTTCCAATAACATAAATGAACCAGCTATACCATATGCCGATTGAGAAAATACCGAATTATATATATCTAGTTTATTTAAATCGGTATTATATCGTTTACTTATTTTGTTTAGAGTTATTTCGTTTCCAATTGTTAAAATACCACAAGGTGGTTTTAACTTAAAAATATTATCAATATTCTTTCTGGCCAACATATCAGCATCTAAGAATAATACCTTTTCATATTCTTGTAGTAATAAAACATTTAACTTCGAAAGACATCTGTGTACCCATGTATTATATATTTCATCAAATCTCTTCCATTTAACTTTATAATCAGCAATAATATCATCAAATTTTTTAACAATTAAATTATATTTTGTTAAATATTTTATTGTTTTTTCATTTAAATCGGGAGAAATCATTACAACAAATGGAATTTTTGTTTCTAATGATTTATATAATATAACAATCATTTCGGCATATTGTGATTCTTTTTCACCAGACAATAATAATGTAGCAAATGCGTTCATTTCAATAATTATTTAAAAAATCATTTATTATATTTCCTTTAAAATATAACCTATAATCATAGAATTGTTAATTAATTCAAAATTAGTAATATATTGTGCATATTTTGTATTTTTCAAACCTTCAAATACATCATTTATTGATGTATATTTATTGAGTAAAGGAGTATTATAATTTTTAATATAATTAATAAACGCTTTACATAAATCTTCGATTGAGGTTGTTGTATTTTCAGCATCTTTAACCAAAGTATTATCAAGCCATCCAGATAAAGCATCAGTGCGTTTAATAAATTCCTCTAATGTTTTAGAAACATTATCAGGAGGTGGAATATTATATACATCACCATTATACTTTTTAATCAAGTCATTATATCCATATTCAATCTGTAAACATAGAAAACACTCGTGTACATCTCGATCCTTTAAAAATCTTGTAGCTACATTTGGATCTGCAACTTGCATTTTACCAGCTTTATGTAGATCTTCGTTCCAAGCGAAATGTTTTTTGCTTGGAATATATCTAACAGGCATTTTGTATGGTAAAATTCTTCTAACAGAACCATAATCGGAATTTTCCAAATGCATAACAACATTACTGTCTAGTTGCATACATGGATGAATTGATACTCTAATAGGTTTTGGAGCATGTGCTGCTCTCATTTCCTGATGTGTTGTATCAATAATTTTCTTAAGATTACCAGTTTTAATTTCACGTGCATTAGATGGAACATCGGTTGACCAAACAACTCTCTTTCTATCTAAATGAATAATATTACTTTCATGATTAGAATTTTCTTCACCAACCCAAAATCTAGAATTTAAATTTCCAAAATAACCTTCTGTATCACCACGATTATTATTATCAAAAACACCACGATATAATTTTTCAATAGTTGACTTACCGTCATATCCACCACCATAACATTGCAAAGCAGTTTTACCACAATAATCTAAATTAAATGCAGATGAACCAATTGTAATTCTCCATCGTAACAAACTTTTATCACATGATTCTTCTATTGAAGAGTTAAAAATTTCTTGTAATTTTTCGATTAACCATTTACGAATAAGATTATTTTTGCTAAAATATTCAGTATTATACGAAATACCGCATGCCATTGTAATATAATATTCATGATAAGTTGAAATAAATTTAACATCGTTTTTAAAATCAAACAATATGTCTTTGTCAGTAATATCATCAGTGGTTTTAAATATCAAAATACCATTTTGGCAACCGATAATATTTGGATAATTATCACGTTTGTAAGCAAATGATGTATCAAATTTATAAATACAACCCAAAAGTTCTTTAATATAACCATTTTTCTGTCCAATTGTTCGTAATTTACTAGCATTAGTTTGTAATTTATTTTTTAATGTTCTATATTGTTTTATAATATTTTTAGATAATTTATCTTCTTTATCATTATTTAATTTTTCAGTAAAAGCATCAATTTGAGGAATAATTTCATTTTGAATTAATTCATTTATACCATTATAAATAATTTCTAAATATTGATCAAATTCGATATCAATATTATTAATTCTATTCCAAATCCATAAAGGTCTATGTATATCTTCACCGTTGTTTAATTTATATAAAATATATTTATTCATATCATTATATTCAACACGATAAAGTTTTTTAATCTTTGCAAAATTCGAAATAATAGTCGCAACAGCGTTATGTGACAAATTATTAAAATCATTATTTAGCATACGCTGTAATGTAAACCGTGATAACATATTGATTATTGTTTGTTCAGGTATACCTGCGTCGTTTAATATTTTATCAATACTATATGTTGATTGATATGTGTTATTACAATTGAATGTTATACCATTAATCTTTTCTACCGTTTTTTGATAACCTTTATATTGATTTTCTTCTGTTGCTTTACTCCAAAAATAATCAGCAAAATAATATGTTTTTTCAATATTTTTTAAAACATTATAAATCGAATAAAATACTTTAATACGTTGTTCATGATCATTAGCAATAGCTTCTGGTAAAAGATTTATTTTTTCATATAAAATACTTGCATTCAAATCTGTTTGACAAATATTATTAACCTGATTTATTGCATTAATATGATCATCGTCATATAAAATACCATTTTTATCATGAACTAATAATTCATCATCACTGATATATAATTTTTCATCTTTTGGTTCAAAATGAATCGCATTTAACCCCATAATATTTTCTAAATTATAATTTTCAGGTTCAAACGTATCTATAGTGATTTCATTATTATTATTAACCGAAACAATTTTGTATGATTCATACATATTTAATCCACATGATTTATTCGAATATGGAATCATTGTTGGATTGGATAAAGCAATTTTATCAAATATTTTTTCAACCGATGAATGTTCATCAATTATGTATTTTTGTATCAATTTTTTATAATCATTATCGGGCCATTCAACATCAATATTAGCTTGAAAATCTTTGTTAATTGCGTCAATAGTATTTTTATATGCTTCATACTTTGCTTTTTTTGATACAGTTAAACCAGAAACATATGCATGTACACCGGAATGCATGTAATTTTCATTTATTTCTTTCGAAGTATTCCTTACATAAACATATGCTTTTAATTCATGATTATTATTTCTACATAATGAATGTAAATTTTTTAAATACATCTTTATCATGGGTAATGCTATATTATATGAATGTTTTTTAATATCATTATAATTTAGCGTTAAATTTTCTGATGTGTTTATAAATTTTAAATCAAAATCTAGATATGAAATAGAAAACTGTTTATTAGGAATAACCATATACGCCAATCCAGTGATGTCTTTAAAATTTTTTCCACTTACATATGCATGATAAATATCAAGCCATTCTTTATAGCTTTCAGATGATATATTGAAACGTTTATTGTTCATCTTCTGTTCGGATAATGAAATTATACTTACCAATTTACTTACATCAACACTTTTAGAATCTTTGTTGTGTTTGATTAAAAATTCATGTAAATGATTAGACGTATCATGTTTTTCATAGAAATTAACATCAAAGTTAACCATAATATTCTATACACTAATAAAAAAAATGTTCATTTTTTCAAATATCGATAATTTCATATCTTATAGTATATTCAGGTTTTTTATACTTAAAATACAACATTTCTTTATTGTAAGTGTGTGTATCAAGATATTTGTTAATAGTATTATAAATTTCATCCGAAGTGTATTTTATTGTTTCACGCTGTACATTATAATTTAATAATTTTCGGTGGTTGATTGGATTTTTCAAATAAACTATAAGATCAGTATACTTTGGTGCATATAAATAAGGATAATCAAGATAATTTGGTGTATTGGTATAATAATAATTATTAACGCTAATTAAATTTTGAATATATTTACGACAAATAGTAGTTGTGTTAGACATATTATTTTTATAGTAATTTTGATAATTAAAATTGTTAAATTCATCAGAATGTCCAATGTATGTTTCTAAAAATGTAATTAATGAGTTAATGTTGTTTAAATATCCTTTTTTATTGAATACAGGTTCTTTATATGACTTAATAGCGTTGATGTACCTATCCCATTTAAATGGCGAAACTTTACTATAACTATTAAAAACAAGCTCATTTATATTTTCAACAAAATCATTACCAAATAAGTTTAAGATATATATATAATCATAGAATTTAGGATCCTTTTTATCGAAGAAATTAAGAGGTTTAGTGTAAATAACGTTTTTTACACGTTGCATATATAAATCAATTTCATTGCTTCCTTGATGTAAAGTTGATAATAAAACAACATCGCTATCGGGAGAAATAATTAAGATTTTTTTATTATTTAAATTTGTTTTTATATATTTAAATATGTTATGTTCAGCTTCACCAATATCATCTTGAACTTTTTCTTTAAATTCATTTTTTAGTAATTCTTTAAAATAATTATGAAATGGTGATCCAATGGTTATTTTGTTTTCATCCCATTTATCGGGTGATTTATAAATTTCTTTATATTTAAGGCGAGAACCTAATTGGCAATTTAATTTACATGTTGGTGGAATACCGTCAATAAAAATTATAAATTTATCATGTATTATTTTTTTCATAAAATTTTTTATTTTATAAATACAGTTCATAATTATAGTATAATCATCATTAGATTCTTTACATACATGGTACAGTAGATAATTGGCATCGATTAATACATAATCATAATATTTACGATATACATCTGCAATGCCGTGATTCTCAAGTGTACTTGAAAAGAAAGGAATACCCATGCTTGTTATATAATAATAATAAATCATTTTTTAAAAAATAAAAATGCTTTACATACCAAAAGTTGTTTAGCAATAAAAATTTTTTGTAAAAATAATTAATTATTTAAATTTTATATGGTTTTGTATAAATAACCGTATTTTTTTCACCCAAAATATAGGTATCTGCATTATCTTCGAATGTGATATATTTATCATATACTTTAATATTATTCATGGCACCATCATACGTGTTACTTTTTTCCAAACTATCTATAATATACACATATGTGCCGCTATATTTAAAAACATTAACATTATTACTGTTCATAAATAATTCGATATTATTTTTAATAAAACCTTTCAAGTCAAAATTTATATAAATGTATGCACATTTATTGATTAAATTGTTAATAACGGTAGTATATGTATTACCGTTATAAGACATAAATGCTATTTGGTATGTTTTATTTTTTTCAATATAAATATTTTTGATAAGATTAATGTAATCGTAATCATAAATACTGATATAATATTCCATAAATTGATGCATAATAAAATTCAAATCTTTTAATGAAATATCTTTTTCAATATACATATTTTTATCTGTTTTATTATAAATAATATTAGTGTCAATATATTCTTCTGATATTATTTTAATTTCGTTTTCATGTAAATTTGAATCAAATACATCATAATAATCATCAATATTTTGATAAGTATTTTTTGAAGATTTAAAAATAACACAATTTTTATTCATATCACTAATTAATATAATAATCATTTTTTAAAAAAAAAATAATATAATAATTATTTTTACTAATGGGCAGGGTGGGACTCGGACCCACAACCTTTGGCGTATAAGACCACTGCTCTAACCAATTGAGCTACTTGCCCACTATTTGAAAAAATAATCATTTTTCAAATATTTTAGGTATTCTATACATAATACCATTTTTATCTCCGAGTATATATTTTTCATTATTCATGGTAAATATAAAATAAAAATCATGATTTTCGATATCTGTAATCTCATTCTCAAGTATATCTATATCATTTGTTTTTTTAATAAAATATTTTGTTATTGAATTTGTTTTATATATAATAACATTTTCATTAGTTATAATATTTTCAATAGGATAACTCGAATATTCAATAATATTATTATTTACAGATATGATACCATGTTTATATATTACGTTATTAATGATAACAATATAATCATTACCATCGCCGTATACATACTCTAAATTGTATGTTTCTGTATTATCAATATAAATTTTATTAATAATATTGTCTAATATATTATAATAGTCATAATAATATTCAATAAATTGTAATATAATATTAGTAATATTATTTATTGATAAATGTTTTTCAATATAAAGATTTCGGTTATATTTATTATATATAATATCAACATCCAACATATTTTCGATTATAATTTTAATTTTACCATTTTCTAAATTTCTATCAAATGCATCATAATAATATAATTCTGATAATACGTTATTCTTTAAACTTCTTAATATAACGCAATTATTTCCTAACATAACATATATCTATATATTTTTTCAATTTTAAGTAAAAAATGAATTTTTTTTATATTTATTGCCGATGTACAGTTTTACGTGGATTTTGTATAAAGATACGGGTTATCCGTCTGATGCTAATTCATTCAATCTTATCGATTTATATATCGAAAACGAATTAAAAATACAGAATGTATCATATAAAATACATCCAGATATTAAAATCATTGCTGATATTATTATCAACGATGATGATAATCTATACAAATATATTCATAATATTATTGATTTTAATCAATATGGTTATAAAACAGATAGTATATATAAGAATAAATAAAAAATTTTTTTAAATTTCGTTTAATTCCGATATCCACATTTCTTCAATACTTATCTTTTCAATCTTATTTAACTCATTAAGTTTGTCATCATATTCTTTTTGCAATATAGCAATATTTTCATTAATAAATGATGAAATAGACATATTGGTTAAATAATTATAACTGTTATTAATTTTATCATAATTTCTTGTTTGTAATTGTGTATTTACCTCATTTCTGTTTTTCATGAATACAACGATGAATTTATTATTTACATCGATAATAAATTTAACTTTATTTTGTAATATTTTCAATTCTTCTTTAAGTAAATTTATAATATAATTCTTTCTAATTTCATAATAATGTAATCTGATTGTAATAAATTCGTCAATTATATTGTATATACTATTATATTTAATTAAATTATTATTATTATTAAACAAATACATGTTATTAATAGACATTTTCTTTATTAATTTCATTTTTTTAACATCAATATCATTTGTTTTAAATTTGATTTCAATATGAATATTTTCATCAGTTGATTTATCAGTATATTCATCAATTTCTTTATCATTATATAATTTTGACAAATATTCTAAGTATGAATCTGTAGCAATTCCTATTGGTAATTCATTTATGGTCATTATATTACCATTTATTTTATATATACCATTAAATGTAATATGATTGCTATCAACATTAATTACACCTTTGTATCCATTGTAATCGATATTAATATTATTTGTATCTTTTCCTGTCAATTTATTAATAATATATGCTTTAATATCATTAATATTATAATTCAATATATCTGTTGAAAAACCGGTTCCAATTCCTTTGCATCCATTTACTAAAATCATTGGAATAATGGGAACAAAGTATTTTGGTTCTATTTGATGATTTTCTTCTGTTAAATATTCTAAAATAGGTAAATCTTCTTTACGATATATATTACGAATAATTGGATTATTCTTTACAAAGATATATCTTGGTTGTGCATGATCAGAACCATTCATTCTTCTTGTACCAAATTGACCAATACCCGATAGATATGGTATATTATTCGATCCAATGTAATCTTGAGCCATATTAACAATTGCCTCGTTTAAGCTCATTTCGCCATGATGATAATGTGTTTTATTAGAAACTTCACCAGACAGCTGAGCTACTTTAATTTGTTTTTTGTCACCATCATAATTATTTTTTAAACAAACATATAATATTTTTCGTTGACTTGGTTTTAAACCATCCATTAAATTCGGAATTGATCTAATATTATCATAATTTGAAAAATGTATCATTTCTTTATTAATAAAATCACTTATATCGACTTTTTCTTTAATATTTTCTATTGTTGAATATTCATCGTATTCGCGTATCCAGTGTTTTCTTTCATCCGAATTGTCTTTCCCAAATGCCTTTGTAATATTTTTCGCAGCATTTGTATCGTATACATAATTAATAATATTTTTATTTTTCATATATTCACGAAATTCAGTCGCAGAACTCGTTCCAAGTCCCTTATAATACTTGATTAAATATCTTGGATTATTAAATTTATTATTAATATTGGCTATATCAAATTCATTTTTATTATAGAATATTAATGGATTCATTCTTTCCGCTGTTACTTTAATTAAAGGCGTATTCATATATTGTATAAATCCTTCGATTTCTATCAATTCAGGCCATAAGTATTCGAAAAGATTAATAACTAATCCTCGAATATGAAATCCATCTAAATCATTGTCTGCTAATATAAGAACTCTACCATATCGAAGTGATTCAACTGTATTGCCTTCTGTTTTTAATCCTAAAATCTTTTTAATTGCAATTATTTCTTCATTTAAAGATATTTTATCAATTGATACCTTTCTTACGTTAAGCATTTTACCCTTTAATGGATAAACACCATAAAATTTGCGATCATCTTTTGATAATCCGGATAAAACACCTGACATTGCACTATCGCCTTCTGTTAAAATAAGTGTACATTGTGAAGATTTAGACTTGCCTGCATATTCAGCATCCTTCAATTTATGATAACTACTAAGATTTGCATTTTTCTTACCATCAGATTTTTTTAATAGTTTTAAACTCTTTTCACCTAATTCTTCACGAATTAAATTAGAAAGTCCGAGATCATATATTTTTTTAACCAATCCTATACTTAAATCAGGTTTATTATCAAAATCATCAACAGAAGTTGATAGTTCAGATTTTGTTTGTGATTTAAAACTTGGTTTATCAACAATACCTGAAACAAAAATAGCAATATTATTTTTAAGCGTATTATATTTCATATATTGTAAAGAACTGTACTCATCTCGAAGTATTTTGATTATTTGATCATATAAATATTTAATATGTGTTCCACCATCTTCGCATCTATTATAATTAATAAACGATAAGAATGGTATATTTAATTTATCATTTTCGATTAAAATAGCACCAAATTCCCAATCATTATTTATTCTTTTATAAATATAATTATTATTATATAATTCGATAATATCTTTTAATGTTTTGAATTGCAGTATGTTACCATTGAATGTAATTTCAATATTTGAAATAGATGCAATTTCGGCACAAATTAATCTAATATAATTTATAATATCATTGGAAATAATTTTCATATTAAAATATTTTAAATCCGGTTCCCATATTATTTCTGTACCTAAAATTCCTTTATCATTTTTAGTTATTTCAGGTAAATTAATTATATGCATATTATTTTGGAATAATTGTATATATTTATCGGTTTTGTTATAACATTTTACTTTAAAACTTTTCGAATAAATATTTGTAAGTTTTATCCCTAATCCGTTTTTACCAGTAGTTATTCTTTTTTCAGTATCATTGAAATTGGTAGAACTTCTTAGTTTAGAGAATAAAATTTGAGGAATATATAAATCCTCTCCATCAATATTTTTTTTTTCAAATGGTATAGTTTTGCCATTATTAAAAATAGAAATATATTTTGTTCCAAAATTAACATCAATTTTATTCGTATGACCATGTTGTTTATTGTCAACTGCGTTATTTAGTATTTCCATAAAACATTGAATGAATCCATTATTAATTTGTATATTTTTCGAATATATCATATTATTAATATCTAATAAATTAGTATGTATTATTTGTAAACTTCTATCTCCTAAATATGTATCTGGTCTTTTTAAAACATGCTCAATTTCAGACAAAATATTCATCTTAACATAAAAAAAAATTATAATCACTTTTTATATTCATATTTTATACCAACTATTATTTATTAAACCAAATGTATGATGTCCTACAAATTTTATATCTTTAATATTTTTATTAAGCAATACTTTTTTCGGGGACTTTATGTATTTATTTTTTGAATCTGTTCGTAATCGTATATTTTCTCCACATACATACCATTCGGAATCAGATACTTTAAAATACGTTTGATTGTTTTCACTTATACAAATTTGTTTTATTCGTGATGATATTTTTGCAATAGGTGTTGGTGTTTTAATATATTTTTCACTGCTGTTTACACCGAGTTGACCATATTCGTTATTACCATCAGCTAACCAACAATTTTTATTATTACGATAAAAATTACAACCATTATACATATATATTAATTCTAAATTATATAACATTATTACAATTATAAATTAAATTACATAATTGTTAATAGTTACAATTTGTAATGTAAGTTTTAAAAACACATCACCCACATAAACACTACCTGTATTACCAAGCCATAATGTTCCTTCTGGTGCTGCATGTGGAATAATTATTGTAGTTTTACCCCCTTCTGTTCCTATTTTACCAATATATCCGCTATCACGATTGATTGCTGTATCTATAGAACCATTTACTAAAGTAACATTTGAAAAATATAATGTTAAATCACCAGGGAAATCACCTTCTTCGGTTAAGGTAATTTTCGTAACTATAGTTACATTATCTAATGGATCTTCAATTCTTTCAATAGATTCAATATTATAAAAATCTTTTTCAGCAATAATTGGTACATTATTTGTATCAGTAACCATTAAATCTAATACATTCGTACTAATTGGTGTTTTATAATTGATACGGTAATTATCTGGAATCATACGTGTAATATTTTGATTCGCACTATCCTTTTCTAACATACATTCAAAAATTATATCTTTATCATTACTCGGTGACATATAACATCTATTTTTATCCTTTAAAGTATTTATAACAACACGTACTGATTTTGGATATGTTTCAGGAATTGGTTTATCGATATTTGATATATATCCCGATACCCACATGATAGATGCAATTTCACCAAAAGAATTT
Source organism: uncultured Candidatus Peribacteria bacterium (assembly GCA_964545685.1). Lineage (GTDB taxonomy): Bacteria > Patescibacteriota > Gracilibacteria > BD1-5 > UBA6164 > CAZJHB01. Next base: position 48,605 of record CAZJHB010000001.1, read on the forward strand.
GGAACATTTAATGCTCCAATTTCATCTTGTCCCTTCTTGAGTTCTAATCTAAAATTAAAGGCATTATGAATATTATCTCTAATTCTATATCTTGATTCAATTACAACTGTATATACATTATCTGATGCCGCATCAATACCAGATTTTGATAATTTTAAGTGTTCTAAAATTTGTTTTAATATAAGCGTAGATTCATTTGGATATAATATATTTTGTGGTAATATTGTTCTTTCAATTTGATTATTTTGATATTTTTTTCTAATTTCTCCATTATTTATCAAAGTTTGAACTTGATCACCATTATTAACTTGTGTGGTTAATACACTGGGATAATGTTCGACCAATATGTTTTGTATTATGGCAGCAAACTCTTGATCTTTTCTTTCTTTATCATATATATTTAAAATATTACCAAATAACGGTCTATAATGATATAAAAGTTGTTGTAATTGTAGCTCCTCTGTTTGATTATAACGAATACCAATTTTGTCAATCAATATATTCTTGATGGTATCAAATGCCAAATTTTCAATATAATTAATATTCATATTTATCATTAAATTGATAAAAAAAATTATTATTGAAATGGATAATTATTTGCCCAATAGATATATTATTGACGATTTAATTGAAAAAATATGGAAAATATTAAATGAACATCAAATATTAATATACGGAGGAAATGCAATAGATCATTATTTAAATAGAAATTTATATTCAGAAGAAGATTTTCCTGATATAGATATATTTTATTCAGATCCATTATTGTTTGAAGAAATAATGAATTTAGAACCATTACCTGATCCAAATAAAAATAAAAAATATAATTATACTTCACGATTAATATCAGGCATGGCATTTGATCAAAAAACTAAAAAAATATTTTATAAATATATTCCTATTTTGGATTTGAAATTAATTTCGTATGAACGAATGAAAAAATTATATAAACATCGTGATGATATATATATACCGATATCTGAAGTAATTCGAAATTTATGCAATGCAATGTCGAAACCTGTAGACAATTTCTATCGATTAGATAAAGATTATACCAGATTTAAAATGTTAATGGAAGATCAAAAACTTTTAATTAAAAAATATAATCCCGATGCAATATGTAAACTATATGATAATTTTATTGAATCAATTAAAAAAAATGATGTATTTAATAAATCTCCTGACGAATATATTATTAAAGGAATAAATTCCTTTATTAAAAAGGATATGAATGATGGATTTATATATGGGTATATTATTTATAAAGGATATAATATCGGAATATTACCATTATTAATAGAACATGATCCAAATAATAAAATTTTATTAACAGAATTTTACCATAATCAAAATATTGAAAAAATGATTATATCTAATTAAAATGTATAAGAATATGGAATGTAACAATACAAATGTTTCGAAAGTTAAAAATAAAGAGACCGATTATTTATCTATTCCTATTAATAAAAATTGCATATCAACTATTAATCAAAACAATAAAATTATAGATCTTTTATATAATTACGATTTAAATAATAATATCATTAAATCTACTAGATCATTAAATGAAATTACTCGGCAACATATTAATGTTAGAGGTAAAAATAGAATATCAACAATAGCGGTTTTCTTATTTTATGTATTACAAAGCAACAGGACACCATATCTAGAAAACGAATGTATTCGTATAATTAATTCTATTATAGTAAATAATTATCATATAGTTTTAAATATGAAAAAAATTGAAAAAAAGAAAACAAAAGATTTATATTTAACAGATATTAAAAAAAAATATGAGAAGTTATTATTTCCAGAAGATATACATAAATTTGATGATATTATACCAAAATGTCCATATGTAACGGATTATTTAATTACATTTTCATCATATACTTCGGCGCTTGATTCGTTTTACATAATAACTGCATTACTAAAAGATAAATTCGATTACATATGTGATTTGTATAACATATCGAATTATAATTTTATTATACATAGATACTTACCAAATATTCTCAATGAAGATGCAGCTAAATTCGAAATACGAAAAAAAATAATCATTATATTAACACATGAATGTTTAATTTCAACTTTAATAAAAAATAGTTATCAAAAAACAGCTTTACTTACAATTATTTTATTAATTTATTATCCATTTAATAATCTAAATACTATATTAAGTAAAAAATTTGAAATAAGTGATGAAACAATTATCAATAAATTTAAATTATTTTATAATAATATTATTTTAAATACACGTAATATTAATATAATATATGAAGCATTAGATATTAAAATCATATCGAAAAAAGATCAAAAAAAATATTTTATTGATAATATAATTGGTAATATTATTACTAAACAAGGTTATATTAGTCTTGATATTTATAATGATATCAAAACATTTTATAAATTAGATAAAATTAAATTAATTGAAACGGATTTTATGTATTTATTAAATCTAATTAGAAACATATATCCAGAACTTTGTATTTATAAGGATTTGCTAATATTATAGAATATTTTATGTGCATAATTTAATCTATCAATAAATTCTTTTTTAATATTTAATTCCGACGGTCTGCCGCGTTGTTTGATTCTTTCCATAATAGTGTATGAATCTTCATTGATATGAATAAAATTATAACACCCGGTGATATTAACTGTATATAAATAAGTATAGAATTGTTGTATCATAGTATTTTCATTAATAATATTATGGGCATAATTAAATATAATGTCTTTAAGTTCAATGTCACTTTCAATTAACAATGATTTATTTCCATAATAGTTATATAATACATTATCAATTTGTTCATATGTACTTGATCGAATTTTTTCTTGTAAAATTCGAAGATTATTTGGTGTTAAATTATTATATACTGAATTTAAATAATCTTCAAATTTATCAACAGGTTCTGGTAATTTGATAAACATATCATCATCTTGGTTATTAATATATGTTGTTTTACCCGAACCCATTGTACCGACAATTGAATATATTTTGTTTCCATTAATAATAATACATTTATCACGATTTCTTTTTACAAAGGGTTTAAATATTTTTTGATCCAATTCTTTATTTTTCATAAACCAAATCCATACTTTATCACTATTATCATTATAAAGATCAAACGCATTTGATGTATCTATTGTTATATAATTATTTTGTTGATTATATTTTTTAACAATCTTACTACGTTCATCGGGATCTGAATTTAAAATGATAATATTTCTCATGTTACATCTTAAAAAATAATAATCATTTTTAATTATCTAGTTTATCATAAAAATATTTATAAACATCATCTCTTTTGTTTTTATCCTCAGAAGTCAAATAGATAACTGTTTTTTTATTGTATTTTTTACTATTATTTGCAATAAACATATTAATTTTCAATTCCATAATAAGTCGATAATATTTGTTAATACTATAGTTGTACGCGATTGTTTCTAATTCTGGTATATTTTTTTCGTAATTACACTTAAAAACCGATTTATACCATTTGTTTTGAAAAGCAATATAATTGTTTTTAGCTATATCGGTTGAACCTATAATGTACACAGTATTCATTGTGACCTATATATTATATTATAATATTAAATTTTTGTTAAAAAATATATACATTGCTTCATTCAACATGGTAAGTAACTTTTCGTAATCTGATTTTACGATAGCTACCTTGATCATGTCGGTTAGAGGCATCTCTGGGATTTTGAACGAAGTTGCGCCAAGCATGACATCAACCACGACGAACCCATTCTCTTCTTGCTTGTCACCATGGATGATATCTTCAAGCTTGATCCATTCACGTTCCAACGTAAACTCGTCCATAAGACGGCTTGCTTGAGTCAAATCGTTTGAATAATAGCATCCATTGTGTTCAACCAACAGCGTGACGATGTAAAAATCATCAATGACATGGTAATCATCGATTAAAATAACACCATACGATATCGGACTTTTGTGAGTAGTCTCTGGATCAGAGATGTACAAACCAGGAGCTTTGGTAACATTTAGTGTATACGAACAATTTTCATACATTTTGGAAATATACGAATAATGATTATACATTGTCGGCAATATATGAAAAAAAATTCATTTTTTATATTAAATTAAAATAAAATAATTTATATCCTTCATTTAATTTTTTTAATACACTACATGGTATATTTTCTTCATTATCACGTCCACGCTTTTTAATACGGTTTTGAAGATCGTTAATTGATAAGTGTTGTCCTACATATATAACATTATCTATATTATATTTTTTTTGTTTAATTAACTTATATATTTTTGTCCGCATAGTATATATGTCATATTCGTTATAAGCATATCTAAAAACAATATCTTTCAAATCTGGTATACTTTCAATATAAATATCATTGTTATATAAATCACAAAACATTAATTCCTTGCAAATATGTACATTCGAAATATAAGTTAAATCCGTCTGAATAGATTCATTATTCACTTTACCTGTATATAACGAGTTTAGATATTTTTTATATTCCGTAATTGGTTCATATATTTTTATTGTATTTTCATCTGATATATTATTTTCAATATAATATGTTTTACCTGCTCCAATATTACCAATAACGTAATAAATCATATACTACGATATAATAAATAATTAATAATTTTTTAAAAAAATATTATTTTATATATTTTTGACAACTGTAATTGTTGCTTCATATCCTTTATTTTTATTTTTTTCGAAATATGTATTAATAATATATGAATCAATTTTAATTTGCGGATGACTAACATCATCAATTAAAATTAAATGTGTCCAATAATTAACTAAATATTTTAAAACTACAATATTAATTGTATCATTTAACATAGATGATCTAAGTATACAGAATTGATTAGGATTAATAAAACTAAAATCCGGATCATCACATTCTAAATTATTAATAATATCGATTATTTTTTGATGATTTTTATAATTATTATATGTTTTCATAAGATTTTTAAAATCAATATTATCATACATATCACTTGAGAATGGAATATTACTTATATTATCGGTATCGATATCGCAAATAATTGTATATTTAATTTTACTATTCGAAAAACATAAATCAGTATAGTATGTATTCATTTCTTTTTTGTAAAAAATTAATCATTTTTTAATCATCATAATTATATAATTTATTATACATATTACATTGATTTATACCAGTAAATTCAAAATAGTTATTGATTCTACCCGGTCTAAATAGAATTTTGTCAAGTTTATTTATATCGTTGGTACAGAAAACTATTTTCGAATTATGTTTTCTTAATAGACCATCTAAAATATTATATAACATACCAGTTTTTACCTGTTTATATTTACAATCAGGCTTTATTTCATATATTTCATTTAGAAATATATTTTCGGTTTTATCAATCTCATCTATAAATAAGATATTTTTATTAAAATCAATTATATTATATAAATCAAAGAATAATTTTTCATCTCGAATAAGTTTATTATCAATGAAGATTATATCATAGTTTTTATATTTATTTAATAAATATTTTACTGCGGTTGTTTTACCTGTTCCGGGTTTTCCATAAAATAAATAATGGAAAGTTTCTTTATGTTTCATTTTATCAAATATATCAATTGGTTGAATAGTATTTTTCTTTTGAATAATTTTTTTTGATATATACTCAATATAAGAATTGGGTCTGGTTTGATATGAATATGATGTTGGATCACATGTATTAACATATTTAATCATAATTTCATCATTATTTAATTTTTTATTTCGTTCTATTTTTATATTATTAATTATATTAACCAAATCTTCGGATTTTATATTATATAAATATATTGTATATGAATTAGTGAATTTATGTTCATTATTATATCTTTTAATATATTGTAATCCATAATTTTGTTTATTATAATATATTTTTGAATCACATATTGTTTTAATGATTATATCTGTTGTAAAAACATATTTAACAATAGTAATAATTGAAATATCATATATTTCTTCATCTGATGAAAATATCAACTGATTTGTTTTGATGGGTTTTTTTTGTCGTTTTAAATAATAATTAATTAATTTTTTTGCATATTTAATTACAAAATTATATATAAAAATAACTGTAAAAGGATTATTTAAATCAAATTTCTTTTTTAAAAGCTCAATACACGTTTCTACTAATATCATTGCATTTTTTATATTTTTTTTCAATTTTAAAAAATTTATAATTATATTAAATATCGTGATGAATCAAAAATTACTTGATTACTATAATATTAATAAAATCGAAGAAGATAAAGTGATAAAAATAGATAATAACTGGATAATGGTATATGAAGAATTTAATCCTAATAATGAAATTATTCCATATCAGCATAATTTATATTGTCAAGATATGAAAAATAGTGATCCAAACTGTGATCAGAGCAGGGGACAATCTATGTATTATAACTATTATTATTATTATTTCGAACCAGGTTATCATGCATACATATTAAAATTTTATTTAAATAATGAAATTTTATGGTATGATCACGAACATTATTGTATAGGAGAATCTGTTTATTTAAGAGTTAAAGATAAATTATTTGTGTATGGAGATAATTCGAAAGGTCAATTGGGTACACATATGTATGAACACTATATTTATTATCCAGTTGAATTTCCATTAATAGGTCCATTGACTGATATTAAAGTTTACGGTAAATCTATTTATGTTAAAATAAATAAAACATGGTATGCAATGGGTGAAAATTCAAAAGGTCAATTGGGTATTGGTAAAAATATTAAATGTACTAATTGTTTAACCAAAATGATAATTGATGAAGAAATAATAGATTGGATTTTTCTTAAAAAAACAATTATTGTTAAAACTAAATCTGGGTATTATGCATTCGGTAGAAATAGATCTGGATATCTTGGTATTGGAACGTACAAAAAATATATTTATACCCCGACTAAAATTTTATTCGACAAATCAATAGAAAAATTTGTTATGATTAATAATTTATTAATGTTTATAACACCTAAAAAAAGATTATATATTTGTGGTAATACACGAATTTTCTCAGAATTTAAAAATAAAGTAAATATTCCGACTTTATATAAAGATGAAAAAGTATTATGGTGGGATTTTGGGATAGAATCCGAATACGCGATTATTGTAACAAATAAAAAGATATATCAATACAATATTAATATAGATATTGAAAAAATAAAACAATGTGTATTTGATGAAAAATTAATTTAATTCAAACATCATAATTTGGTACTGTGCAATATAATTTTTTATTTTTCTCGATTTGTTTTAAACCAAATTTGGATATAAATATACTATTTCGTGCATAATATCCACATATTTCTTTTTTTGATATTTTGGACTTGTTATTAATAATATGTAGAACACATTTTCTATAATAATATAAATAATAGCTATATAATGGATGTTTTAATGTTGTTTTATAAATTATTAATATAAATACATATCCAAGATGAATTATAAAATACGCAATAAAAATACACATATTTAAGCAAAATACATACTTTGGATCGAACACATATGTAAACACAAACTGTATTGATGCCATAAATGATAATAATGATATAAATCTTTTAAAATCAAATATACATTTTAACATATTCTTAAAATGAACACCCAATGATTTTGGTTTATATGTATTAGTATTTGGAAGTACATATATAGTATCAGTTTTTTCGGTATTATCCATTTGCTTATTTATTTTTTGTAATATTTTTATTTTTTCATTAATATTCAAGCTATTGTTTAATATAACATCAGTTATTACATCATAAATATATATATTAAATTTCATATGTATAAATATATTATGTAATTCTGAAATAAAATTGTATAATGAATTATCATTACATGAACAATTTAAAAGAATTAAATATTTAAAGAAGATGTATGCATTGTTATCTTCAATTATATCAATATTTCTAGATATAGAAAATAAATTGCGTGTTATATTATTCATATTTTTAATATCAGAATCTTTTAATATATTTTTGATTTTATTGTAAAATGATTCATAATCATCTTTAAATATCTTATTAGTTAAATGATAAAATTCTTTTTTGAATATTATACTATCATAATTATTTAATGCAAATAAACATTTGAATTTTAATTCATTGTCAAGAAACTCTAACAGTTTATTATTTATTATATTTTTTTGTAGATTGGTTTCATATATTTTGTTACCGGTATATATATTTGATAGCAATAATAATCCACACATCAGTTTGTTAATATTATTAATTTCATTATTTGATTCTTTTAAAATATTGTTTATATCTTCTTCTTCGAATTTACATTCTTTATCAATATAATTACATGAATTACGCATAATAGTTTCAAATAAACCATCTGTATTTAAAGTATTATGATCTTTCGTTATAATGCTATATATGTATTTTGATAATAAATCCATTATCAATTTATCATATTTTATATGAATTAACCATTTTTTAAACTTAAAAAAATAAAATACTATATTAAAAAAATGCTTTTTTTATTTATAATTGATAAAATGACTGATTACGATATCGCCAAATTAAGTAAAAAATTAATTGAAGATAAACCTTTTGTTCAGCCATGTATAGATAGTTATGATCATATGTTAGATCAACTTCCAACCATTATCGAAACACAATTTAATATTGAAAAGGCTATTAATAATAATATAAATGCTGCTATTAAATTTATCGGCAAACCGCCAGCAAATATTGATGATGAAATAATTCAAACACCCGCATATTGTATTGCAGAAAACAAAACATATAGATTTAATTTTAAAGCAGACTGTGAAATAGAATTAAAAAACCGTGAAGGTGAAAATATACATACTTTTTATTTTAATAATATGATTGATGCTAATATTCCACTTATGGTTGGTAGTAAACTGTGTTATACACAAAAGATGACTGACGAAGAACTTATTTTATCTAATCATGATATTAATGATATATATGGCTATTTTATTATTGATGGCCAAAAAAAGATTATGTATAAATCTGATACAAGACCTATTAATTTTCCATATATTTGGAAAAATGATTTCAAATCGGAATTAATCCGTCTAGAAATTCAATCACAAACCGATTTAGATTATGGTTTTTCATACGAAACATTGGTTATTCTTCGTCAGTATGAACAAAAAGGATCTGTTAAATATAAATATTATGATATAAACATTGGATTAAATCTAAATAACGAATATTATGTTAATGCAGATGCATATATCCCATTTAGGCCACTATTAGCTGTAATGGGAATTCCAACTGATTTAGAATTAATTAAACTAATATTTCCTGAATTAGGTATAAATAACAAATATTGTTCTAAAAAGTTAAATAATAAAGTTAATTTCATTATTGATTGCATGACAGTTGCTAATTCGAAAGAAATACATAGTGACAAAATGACAACTCATGGAGATTACTTTAAATTAAAAACTAAAGAGGAATTGTTATTGAAAATAGGAAAAACATTGTTTAATGGTACTTTATTCTATGATAATAACGATTTCAATAATAATGAAAATCTATTAATCCAAGAAACAGAAAAATATATAATAAAATATTGTTTACCTCATTTACCAAAATTAGAAGACAAAGTAAAATATATTGCACAATTAATTCGAATGATTGTCGATAGATATTTTGATGATATTGATGATACACCTCGTGATGATTTATATGCCAAACGTATTCATATGGAAGGTGATATTTACACATTGCAGTTTAAATCATCGTTGTCAAATCATATTTTAAATCCATTATTTTCTGATCTTACAGATAAGATAAATTCAATATCTGAAACAGCAACATTGGTCAAAATACCTGCTAATATTTTAGATACCATTAAAAGAAAAATATCTTTAATAGAAAATTCTGCAGCAAATTATTCTTTTAAATTTAAAGAAGAAATGATACATGTATTTAAAGTTGATGAAACAAAAACAGCCAATATTGCTTTTAAAAAAGCACAACGTGTTAAAACTATTACACGATCTGAACGAAATCAAAATTATATTCGAATGAAAACATTCAGTATGTCTAACCGTGCAACATCAGCTGAGACCGCAGGCCGATCTTTCCCTCGTGTTGCAGTAAGACCTGATCATCTTTTCTTTATTTGTCCAATTAAATCCGGTGAAAGTAAAGATACTATTGGAAAAAATAAAGCATTTACACCATTAACATTTATTAGTAGAACATATTATCCGGATAATATTATTAAATATATTAATGAAGAAAAAAAAATAAAGGAATCAATAGGATATTCTAAAATTATTATTAATGGTAATATTACAACAAATTTTGATTATGATGATATCGATGATGTTGCAGAAATGCTTCGAAATGAAAGAAGAAAAAATTGGACGTATGATGTATCAATATATGTTAATCATGGTACAAAAAATATTGAAATATATACAGATAAAGGTCGCTTTTTAAGTCCATTCTTAATAGTAAAGGATAATAAAATTAAAATACCATCTGTAATACATGATAATAAAATCTATAAAAATATGACATTATATAATAAATTATTTAGAGATGGTTATATTGATATTATGGACCAATATGAAACAATTAATATGGTAATAGCTCATAATCTTAAATATATCGAAAAAAATAATAATCGAGTATTTTCACACTGCGCTATATATCCCGGTATATTTACAATTGATGTGTCACATTTCCCATTTATTAATCATCAAGCACCTACGCGGTCATCACTTGGTACAAATCATATGGACAGTACAATTGGTAGAATTTATCAAAATCCAAATGGCAAATTTGGCATGGAACATAAAGAACTACATTATGGGTCAAGACCATTAGTTGGTACTCAGGGTTATGCTATTACAAATAGTAAACCATATACAATTAACGTAAGAGCAGCATTCATTGCTAATACAACTAATCAAGAAGATGCATATGAAATTAATAAAAATCTAATATTATCCGGATTAGGAGTAAGTAGTGATTATCTTACATTCCAAGGAGAAATTGATAAAAGCAATGGAGAAGAAAATATTATTCCGAAGTATAAGGATATTATTTATCCTGTTGGTGAAATAAACAATTATTCTAAATTAGCTACAAATTCAGCTATGATAGAAAGTGTTGGACAATATATCGAAACAGATGATATACTTGTAGGTAAATTTACTAAACATGATAATTATTATAAAGATTATTCTATTAAATTTAAAGATAAAATTAAAAACAGTAAAAATGATGCTGAACGTGCAATAAATGGATATGCTGTTGTTTCATATAATAATTCAGATATAAATAATACTCTTAAATATAATATTGAAGTAAGACGTGTACATCCATTATCACAGGCTGATAAGATACATACCCGTTTTGGACAAAAAGGTATTATTGGCAGTATACTTCCAAACGAACAAATGATATATGATGAAATCGGACCAATGGATATTGTTATGAATACCCATTCATTCATTTCAAGATTAACACATACACAATCAATGGAAATTGTTGCTGGTAAAATTGGAAGTATTCTTGGTTCTTTAATCGACGGAACACCTTTTATTAATTCAAAAACAATTGAAAGTTATAGAAATATTCTCGCTGGTTTAAAATACAATAATGATTTAGTTAAAGATATTAATGATCTTAATCTATATTCGAAGAATAATTTATTACCAATAATTAAAAAATATAAAATAGATACTAAGTATCTTGATAAAATTATTACATATTTATATGACATTGATATTATTAATGAAAAAAATATCGAGAATATGATTAATGATTTGGGTATAAAAAATATTACAAATATCACAGAATTGGTAGATTCTATTAATAATTTGCTTATTATTTCTGTTGACAATGTCAAACCTTTATTGGATAGATATAAAATTAAATATGATAATATCGAAAACTTTATTGAGAATTATAATAATTTTATTTCATGTGTAAAAACTGTTTATAACCCCCAAACAGGATTACCAATTCGTAATAAGATTTGCGTGAGTACTATTTCTATTGTTATTGAAAAACATAAAGTTATGGATAAAGCACAGGTTAGAGGTGAACATGGACCTATCACATATACAACACGTATGCCTGTGAGGGGTAAACGCATTGAAGGTGGTCTGGGTTTCTCGATTCTTGGTCGCAATACATTTGTTGCAACTGGTGCAACAACAACATTGAATTCATTTATGTCGGACCAATCAAATCCGTATCAATTCTACATATGTAGAAATTGCAGCAATACATGTTATATTTCTCGTAATGCTAAATATCCTTATAGTGAAATAGATGTTATATGTCCTGAATGTAGTTCACATGGAACACAAAAAATAGAAATATCTACTTCCAATTATACATTTTTAGCAGCTAAATCTAAGCTAGAGCAAATGGGATGTAAAATAGAATTTGATACATAAAAAACTATTACATCTTAATAAACCTTACTTTTTTTTCTTTATTTATTTTTGAGTATTTGGCAGCACACTTGTTAGCATACCTAATTTTTTTAAAAATTGTTCTGTATTTTTTGAATGCGGCAATATCATCGGTAGTATAATATTTGTTATAGGAAAAGACAGAACCATCACCCAAGCAACAAGTTCTATCGCATGGAAACAGCATAAATCCTGGTCTGAAAATCCAATCACTGTTATAGATCTCGACACTCTTTTGAATAGTGAGATTTTTGTTTTGAAGGTAAAGTATAAGATCTTTACCCTCTATCGTTGCTAACTTTTCTGAATCTAGATTAGTAGCAACAACATATTTACCAATGAATGTATTCATGTATAATGGTTTTTCAAATACAAATCTGCAGGGACCAAAGATATCAGGAATAATTTTTGCCAGATAAAAATATCTATGGTATAATTTGTCCTTTGATATACAATCAATAACAACCATTGTTTTTAGCAAATAAAACAAAAAATTTTCATTTTCTGTTTATTCGAACACATCAACATGGTTTACACTTTCAAAACTTAACGTATCAAGATTTGGATTATTTCCAACCATTAAAACTTCAAGATTAATAAATTTATCTACATCTAATGTTGATAAATTATTGTTGCTTACATCCAGATGTTTCAAGCCTGTACCCAATGTATTGATATTTAATGTTTCCAAATCATTATGTGATATAGCAAATAATTGTATACTTGAAAAATTAGCAGGTGTTGTATATGTAGTTAAATGATTATGAGATAGGTTGATATGTACATAGTCATTACCGTTTAAAACAATTTGTGATTGATCGGTAAATTCATTATGCGAAATATCCAACCAATCGATATTATCACCATTTCCTGAACATGTGTATTGAGCTAATTTGTTATATGATAATGCAACAAAAACTAGATCGTCTATTGTTGCCGGGATAGTAAATGTGGTCAAATTATTGTAAGCCAAAGCAATATGTTTTAACAAAGTCCATCCGGGTTGTAAGGTAAACGATGATAATTTATTATAATTTAAATTGATATGTACTAAACCAGATGAATCATTCGGTAATTCAAATTCTTCTATTTTATTATTTTCGAAATCAATATACGCGATCAATGGTAGTGATGCTGGTACACTAATCGATGTTAGTCCATTATTCGCTCCATATACACGTTCTATATTAGGCATTATATTTAAATCCAGAGATTTTAAATTACAACATGAAAATGCCATATTTCTTAAAAAGTACATATGTTCAGGAAATAATACTCTGCTTAGATTTTTATTAAATCTAAAGAATAGGGTTGCAATTTTGGTGCATGGTCTTATATCGATTAAATTTAATTTGTTATAACTCAAAACTAAATGTCTTATTTCTTTCATACCGGCACACGCCACAAATCTTTTTAAATTCGTATTAAGTATTTCTACTTTCGTTATATCTTTATGACATATAATATTATCCAATGATCCTCGGTTGATTAAAATAGCCGTTATATTACTTGGTACCACAAATGTACGTATTTGTGTATCGTATAATTTTAAATCATTTACCGACGTTGTATTTATTTGTATTGATGTTATATTCGGTGCCGTTATATCAAGTTCTGTTAATAATGTAAAATTAGGAATATAAATTTTGTTATTTAATCCAGTATAATTCCATTCAATATATGTTGTATCTTCCAATTCAACTGGTATTGGCAAGTTTTGATTGCTTTGATATGCAAGTAAAAATGAATCCATTTCAAAAAAAAATAAAAATTATAAATAACGGAATGACTTAACTTCGTCATCATAATAGTATATTTTATTGATTCCGGATTTGTACAAGAATCGCAAACAATCTTTACATGGCTTTGAATTCCCAAATGTATTATTATGTTTTAAATGTAAAATTAATATGTTACAATGTTTTTTACATGATGTTATTTGTTTAAAATTCTTAAAGGCGGATACCTCGGCATGTCTTGAACGACAATTATTTTGTGGATATTGCATATTGTGACCTTTCGATAATATGGTTGTATTATGAAAAATTACTGCAGACATTCTATGGCGATAATTATCTACTTTCATAGCTTCGGTCACTGCACAATCGATAATAGGTTGTCGCATATTAATAATTTGAAAAATAATAAATTTTTAGAATAATGAAACAATGTCAATATTTGTTGATTACCGTGAAAATATTAATGTTTTACAAAATTTAATTAAGAACTATGATAAATATTTCGATTATCAAAAAAAATCTAACTATGATACATCTTTGGATTTATTAATGAAAACAAATGGTGAGATTAATAGTAATGAATATATACAACGTAAAACATTAGAAGTTGGAGATTATCAACTATTGAATAAAGAATCGAATAAATTGTATTGTATAATTGAAAGAAAAAGTATTGAAGATTTGGCTCAATCTTTAAATAATGGAAAATTATTTACAGAAATATCCCAGATGAATTGTTTCGATGTTGATAAATATTTGATTATCGAAGGATATATTGATGATAATACAATAGTACATGGTAGATCATATATTTCAATGATGAAAAGTATATATACATTAGGGATAGAAATAAAAAGAACAAAGGATATTAATGACACTTCCAGAGAAATATTGCAATTGTTATATAAATATAATATTTCTACATCACACAATTTTATTGATGACGCAAAAGTAAACGAAACTATTAAAATATACAAAAAAAAGATTAAATCAAATATTAATTCATATTTATTAATATTATCATTGGTAGATAAATCTACTATTAATACTGCACGCGCAATTATGAGTATATATCCGACTTCATCCGATTTAATACGATCTTATGATACACATCCAGATGAAACAATCGACAAAATTTCTGAGTTGATACCTGATGGAAGAAAAACTAAAATAAATAAAAAATTAGCAAGTAATATTATTAAATCTTTTATATCTTAATCGAAAATTGCTTAATTCTTATGATATTGATTTAAGATAAAAAATGAGCGTACGTCCAAGAGATCCTGCAAGATATTATTGCGAAATGTTTGATAAGACTGTTTCTAAGAATAATATGACTTATGCTGCTTTTGTGTATAATGACAAGGTAGTTAATGAACTAAAGAAAACTTCCCCTAATACCGATGTTAATGAATTAATCGATGCATATATTAAGGAGAAGTCTGGTAAAAAGAAATTAACTATTAAGAATTGCACAGGATATTTTACACCAGAAACATGGCCATATAAATTTAAGCAATTTACATTCGGCAATGGTGTACTTGTTAATGATATGGTTAATTATGAAATGAAAATTATTCTTCGTGATATTTTTAATTTTATTAAGAATGATTATATGACTCCTGATACTGGAAATATTAATCTTACCAGTAATTTAATTGATCAAATGTCGCATTATATTAAGATTGGATATTTAAATGAAAATCATGTTTCTTCTCAAACACTCGAATTCTTTAAATGGTTTGATGATTATAAGAAGGTAGAAGACAAAAAACCATTAAAGGATAAATTCACTATTGACATTGAACGTTTTATGACCGAATTCAGTGTTCCATCCCCATCTAATGAACTAATTAATAATAAACGTAAATATGGTCCATCGATCGATGAGTTTAATACATATTTTGAAATTACAAGAATGTTATCTTACTTAACACATAATCGTAAATATTCACGTCATGGACAAACTGATGATGAAAAAATCTCCTTTACAATCAAGGAAGGTAACACTATCATCAATAATGCTAAATGGATCGATGCACAATATAATCCATCTGTGTTTGATAAAATTAATGAAGTAACACTGGAAAACTATTACTTTAACAAGAAGATTGAAGTAACAAAGAAGACTAAGGATGGAGAAAAAACATCAGAAGTATATCAATTATACCATGATGCCGATAAACTTCCATCTTATATTTCTCCAATTGTTGCTAAAACATTCGATGAAGTTTATGCTGGTGTTGAAAATGTAAAGTATATTAAGAACTTCAATTTCAATTTAATTATCACAGCATATTATCATAGCCTTGTCCGTAATATTGTATCGGATCTTATTGATAGATTTACTAAATATCCTATCAAAACAACTGATATGAATACTTTTAATAACAAACAACTACAAAAGATTTTCATTAAGAAATTTACAGATCGCAGAAGCATTAAGGATTTCCCTGATGATACTGATAACCAACATATCATCGCATTAAAAGAATTTAAATTATGTTAAAATAAAAAAATGAATATATTATTTTTTTTTAATGGAAACTAATGTATATTTATATATTAATTTAAAAATATTTAATACAAAATCAATTAAGGAATATTTTAATTTTCAACGAATAAACGAAAACAATATATATGAAGATGTATTACCTATGAAACCATATGGTGATAATTTATATGATATACCAATTAAAAAACGTAAAGAATATTTTAAAATTTTAGATTTATTTAATTTATCATATGATGATTGGGACAAGATAAGCAATGATCAAATACAGGTAATCACATCATTGATTATGTTATCTCGACTAAATATTCCATATAATAATATCGAAGATATGATTAATCAAATATGTATAGATGATTTAAATTTAATATATTCAAATATATTTGATAAGTTTGATTCCAATAATTTTAGTAGCAAAACGGATTATATAGAATATTATAATTATAATAAAAAAAATATAAACCATAAAAAATTTATTAATTGTTTAAAAATATATTCTAAAACTATCTTAGTAGAGAAGTTAATTTGTTAATTTTTTCATTATCCACATTTATATCGAAAGATATACGAATAATATTAGAATCAAGACCAGAACTACATGCTGAACCTCCACCGACCAATATATTTTGTTCAGATAACTTATATATTATTTCGTTTGTTGATTGATTATTTTTATTTTTAATACATAAACACCATGGTATGGATTTATTTAAGTTGGTTATTATATCATAATTTAATAATTTTTCAACAATACGGTTTCTATATTCATATAATGTATGCATTTTACTACGATATTGTAATGCATAATCAATTGCAGCATCGGTTGATAGTATTTTACCGTAATCCATTGTTCCGGTTTTAATATGCTTTATTTTATTAATAACATTCTTTGAAACAATTAAGAATGCTATACCTTTAAGTCCGTGAAATTTATGTGGTGATATGGTTAACAAGTCGATGTTGCTTTCTAGCATATCAATATCGTAATAAGGCCAATATTGACTAGCGTCTAGATGAGTTATAATATTATTATTATATAATTTTACTCGATTAAAATATTTAAAATATGGTATTATATTACCAGTAACACTGTCACATGCCGGTGTAGAATAGCACTCAACATCATCTGGCCATTCGGAATTCCATTCATATGTGTTATTTTTTTTAATCGATGGATGTGAATATTCATTTACTATTATATGATTAAAACTATTCTGTACAATTTCATTAGCAATACTCGCGGAATTTACAATAATAACATCATAACCATTTACCATATTTTTAATACGTTCGGTTATTTTATTTACTTCTTTATAAGCATCTTGCCCGTATTTAGTTTTTATATTATTAATATTAGGTGACGAAATATATTCATTATAAATATCAACTACTTTAGGTGCTGGGATTTTACCCGCGTTGCAATCGAAATTAATCAACATTATCAATAATAAATAAAAATATATATTTTGAAAATGTCAAGTATATTTGATAAATTTGCCGATATAACACTTAATATATTACAAACAAAAATACATAAATTAGATTATAATTTATTTCAAACCCAAGAAGATCTTGATATTGAAACAAAATATATAAGATTTATTAAATTATATACACTTATAACAACTAATGCTGAACTATTGTCTAAATTTAATACAATAGTTGTTGATCTATTTAACGATGAATATGAATTATATTTTGGTAATAAACCATATGATGACCTATTAAGAATATCACCTTTGGGAAGCAATATGATTAAAGAAGGTATTGGTATTAATTTAATATATATTCTTATTTCATCCGCATTTAAAGATATTATTGATAACTTAAATTGTAGAAATACAGATAAATTGCGGTATCGAATATCTATTTTAACATCAAAAAAATATATGGATATTAAAATTTACGATATATATAAAAACTTTTGTAATGAGTATAAAAAAAATTTAAGTAAAATGTATAAATTAAATTTGAAGAAATCTCTTAATATATTATTGGAACAGGACTTTATCTCATATGAGGAAAATGAACAAATTAAAATAATTTATGAACTATAATTTGTATTTTTAACCAATTTTTTTATTCTATCTTGAAGTTCAACTGATCTTTCGGCTTCTTCGTTTGCATGTTCTATTTCTTTATTTACGATATTTTTTTCTGTATGTAAAACATGTTTGACTAATAAATTTAGAGATTTTTCTCCAAAATCATCAATGCCAAATGATTGCACTCTTTTAAAATCAGCTCTTGTCCAATAGTATTGCTGTTGCATTGGATCTGATTCAATTGGAACATTTACTCTAATTAAAATATTGTAATTATATAAAGGTTTAGGTTTATTCGATTCTATAGAATCTACATAATTACCACATAATGCAGTAGATATGTTTCTAAATTGTATTTTTTCATCACCTTGAATATCTTGATATGAATCAAAATCATTGCATGCTTTTTTACCAACAAACCAAATTTGTGAAAAATTCTTTCTAACACCTGGTCTATCAATATTATTACAAGTATGGATAAAAATAGTTAACGAACAATAGTGCCTTGCCTTGGTATTAAGTTGGTTAATTAAATTACTAAATTGATTTTCTTTACTACCTTTAAAATATCTACCAATATTATCAGATACATCATCAATTATAATATGGAATCTAGGTCTATATCTTTTAGCATTTTTAATTACCTGACCATAAACTTGATGGTTATCATCATGATAATTATTACGAATATAGCGTAATAATATATTTTTTAATAATTCTTTTTTCATAATTTCTTTATTCTCAATAATTTTATCATTATCAACATAATTAGATACAATTTTTTCAAATTCTTGATATTTATCTAAATTATTTTTTCCTTCGAAGAATTTATATAAAAATTCCATACTGGTGCTTTTATTATATTCTTCTACTTCTTCTTTTGCAGTATTTACAAACATGTTCATATCGGTTATGGTTTTATCGTCTAATGTTTTATATGTAATTGTACTTGGATAAAACTGTTTTTGTTTATTAGTAGATGCACCGGCTGACCCATTTACATAAAATAAATTTGTTATATGTTGCTTGGTCATTGATAAAGCTAAATCTTTTGATAATAAAGTTTTACCACATGACATAGGACCTATTATTAATCTTGTACCAATATCAAATTGTTGTATATCGTTTACTATATCAACATAAGGAATTTTTGTATTTTCATCTAAAAATAATGTATTTAATTCATCCATTTCATATAATATCGAATTATATATTTTTTAATTGTTTTGATAAATTTTTATAATTCAATTTTTTTTCACGATAGAGTACAGCGGTTGCATAAAAATTATAAGAATTTTTATATGTTTCAACATCAATTAATTTACAAAAATTACTATAAGACATTCCATATTTATAATTAGCACAAATTTTTTCAGCAATTATTTTAGATTCATCGATTTTGTCATAATTTTCATTTGACATCATCGATTTCATATATAGAATTATACAAATAATCAAAATGGTGTAAATAATAAATTTAATATTCATATCATATATAATATTTTTTTCGAAATTATATTATTTTTAAATTATTGTATTATAATAATGGATTTTAGTAATAGTGAAAAAAATGTTATGCGTAAGGAGTATTTGACTTACACAGATGATGAAATAAAGAATTATAATTGTCATCCTGAATATTTTAAGGAAGATGCGGCCTTATATCCATACCAAGCTTATTATGTTGAGAATGCTTTGAATTTCGAAAATAGAAGAGTTTATACACTAAAAAATAATTTTGATTTAAGATTTCCAGAAGATCAACGTGAAAATGTTAATGTTGAAACAGGAAATGTTCGAATTGAAAGTAAAATAGGTTCCGGTAAAACATATATAATAATGGGAATTGCAGGAAGTAAATTAGCACCCGATATTATTGAAGGCAAAACTAATATTGTTTTAGATACTGACATAATGACGGCATCCAGTTTGGTTGATTTGAAGACTTTAAATAAAAACTACTCATTAAATTACAATGAACGTAAACAGTTTTTCAATTTTAATTGGTTGTGTGATATTAATCCTAATAATGTTAAAAAATTATACATAACAAATAAAAAATATTTAAAAACAAATTTAATCATAACTAAAAATCATTTAACCGAATATTTTAAATTAGTTAAAAATGAAACATTAAATGATAATGTAAAAATGTTTACAATCGAAGATATTGATGATTATAAAAAACTATTTTTGGGTATGTTGTTGTTTGGTATTGAATTCTTTAATCATTATAATATAATACTATTCAATGAAAAGGAAATATCAACAACATTATTATGTACTATTATAAATCAATTAATCAAGTATACATATGATGTCGAAGAAATGCTTAAATTTGCAGATTCTTATAATGAAAATATGTACAATATTGCAACAATTAAAAATACAATTGAGGAAAAAAAATTTAATAATAAAAATATTCATATGTTAAGTTTACTATTGGATGATTTATCAATCAGTTTAAATGGTAGAAGAAAAAAGAATTTTTACGATATAGCATTATTTTTATCTAATAAAAAATATACTTTTGGTAGAGTGTTTTATGATGATTATGATACATTAAACATCGGACATCATAAATTTATTAATTCAGTTATGCATTATTATGTATCTGGAACTGAAACCGCACAGGACTATATTTCTGCTGTATCAGTATTAAATAAATCTCGATTCGCCACCAACATTTTTACTTTAGCTATTGATGAGAATATAATTAATAATTCTTATAATCAAAATAAATGTATCGAACATGAATATATTTGTTATAAATCACAATATAAAAATATTATTATTGAATTATTAAAGGTATTACATGTTAATAATAATGATAAATTTACTTTGGAAAATATTATTAATGCTGTACAAGAAACTAATAATGAATTTATTAATGAATATATTTATTATAAATATAAAAATTTAATAGCAGATACTGACAAATATATTAATATGAATATTGTATTATTCAATTTACTACAAATTGAAATGTATTATAATAAAATTAATAATATAATATATCAAAATTTCATTTCTTTAATCGATGAACATAATATATTTGATGAAAATACCCGTAATCCAAAAGATTGTTATCAACTTAAAGAATACATTGATACAAAAATGTTGCCCCTTATCAATCCGCATGTTTCTGATATATATTATAAATACTTTAATAAGGTAAATAATTATAAAGAATATATACATGATAATACTGGTTCCAATATTGGTAATGAAATTTATTCGAATAATATAAATATTGATTTTGAAAAAGAAACAAATTATATATCAAATAATATCGAAACATTATATGAAAAAACACCATATATTTTTGTCAAATACATCGATTATTGTATAAGTAATAACGATAGTGCATTATATAGTATTTTGAATGATATTAAATATATTATAGATGATTTTAACAACAATAATGTAAACGAAGGATCATGTGAAACAAATTGTTCGATTTGTCATAAAAATAAAGATATCGGTTATATTACTTTATGTTGTGGTACGTTTGTATGTCAAAAATGTATTGAAGATTCATTTATTTATAATAATAATAATAATAAAATTACATGTAATCACTGTTATGAAAATTATAAAGCCGATGAAGTTATAGCATGCCATGTTTCAGGATTAAATTATAAAGATTATGTTGAAAATAAAGAATTGAGTAATAAATATAATAATTTATACAATGATACTATATCAGGATTATCATACCGTAAATTAATAAAGCATAATATTGGTATACATAGTGATATATGCAAATTTAATTATCAAAAAAATTTAACAAATAATATGATTGATAAATACGAGAAATGTGTTGATATTCTTAATGATTCAAAAGATAGAAAGGTTATTATCATGGTTGATAATATTGGTGAATTAAATGAATTATGTACATACATCGATAAATATGATATCAAATATAAAAAATACTATACATTAAATGATGTTAATGAATATCGTGAAAATAAAGATATTCAAGTATTTATTATTACAACACATGATACATTTAGTGGATTAAGTTTTGCTTTTGCCGATGATCTAATTTTATATAATACATTAAAGGCAAAAAAGGATTTAAGATTACAGATCATTGGACGTATTAATCGAATTGGTCATGATGTTGATAATTCTATTAATATATATAATCTTCTTTATCATGGTGAATGATTACAAATATCAATTAAATTATCATCCATCACATCCATTACTGTAGCCTCAAGCATTTGTTTAATTCTAAAAATAATTGGTTTAGACATATTTAAATCACGACAATCTATAATATTAATATATTTTTTTGACTGCAACTTACATATATTAACTAAGACTTGGTTTATAATATTAAAATTATGAATTATATCTCTCATTACATCGCGTTGATTATTTTGAATTTTATATAAATTATTTAAAATATCATTACATTTTTTAATATCCATAATAATAATTTGTCGACAAGACTTAATGTAATCAATATTATCATTTGTTGGTACATTGTTCATAGCATCACGAGATGTAATTAATGTTGTTAATAAACTATTTAATATAATATTTTTTATTCCCATAGATTTAACTAGATCAATTAAATCCGAATAATATCCGGCATATGATTTATCATCAGATGATGTATTAACCTGGATTTTAACAAGTTGATTTAAGTTTTCAATAACATCTTTATTAATATGATCAATTACGTTATTTATATCTATGTAATTAACACATAGATTGCTAAATTTAAAATTGTAACTATCATTATCAATAATTTTAATTTTCTTTTGTGGTCTTAATTCGAATTTATTACTAATGAATGTCGCACATGGTCCAAGATCTAATACTGATGAATTATTAAAGTATGTCATGCATTTTTTAGAAATAAATAAAAATACAATATCAAAATATTCATTATTGGTTATAATTTCATTAAATTGTTTAAAATTATTTAAATTTGTATATTGAATATTACAATTATTTTGTTTCTTATATTCGGATATATTGATATGGTTATTAATTCTTTTGAGTATATCAATATTTAAATCAGATATAAGCAAATACCTTAAATTTTTATTTATATTATTTACAAAATGATTTAAAGCATTAAAATCAATATCATGTACAATATAATATTTATTATCTTTTTTATTTACTTGTACATATTCATTACCATGATTTAAGCATTCATTCGGCTGTGATATTAAATTATCTATAAATTTTTTAATTTTAATATTATTAGACATTTCATAATTTATAAAAAATATTTATTATTGATATGACAGAAATTAATTTATCATCGGCATACGAATACGGTAATCGTAATTTCTTGAAAAATACAGATGATAGTAATACATCATTTATAATAGATGATGATCTTACAGTTACAGGGGCATTAAATGTTACCGGACCATTAAATGTATTCGAAACAAATGAATTAAGAATTTTGGATCCATTCATTGTTATAGGTGCAGACAATACGGGTGCTGGTGCACCTCCACCAGAATATAAATATAGTATTATAGGCGACAGAGGTACGCTTGACAACGTTGATCTTTCATGGTATGAACCAACATCTGATTTTCAAATAAATATTCCAAACGGTAAAGGCAGAGTACCATATTTCAATATAAATCCTACGGCAAATAGATTACTATTTGCTAATGATGCATATAGCATAAATGGTTCAAGTACAATGACCGTTAATACTGCAAGTAGTATTTTAGAAGTCAATAATACGTCGACCGGATATAGTTGTTTTACAAATTATTTAAATACCGATCCACTGAAAACTTGTACTGGTATTGAATTTAATAACAATAATGCAATATTACAAATCAGAAATCATTCGGAAAATATAACTCATCCTTATATGGATACAGTTGACAAATATTGTTCGCTTGAAAGTACCGATCTGGTACAAATATTAAAAATAGGAACAACGGATAATAGAAGAATTTTACAAATTGATGATGCTATTACATTAGGAAAAACAGCGGCAGAATATGGTTTAATTGATTCCCAAAAACCAAGTTTGTTATATAATACAGCGACACAACATTCATTTACATTAAATAATACGATTGATGAAATTATGAATATCAACACTAATCGTGTTAACATGAAAGCTTTCACAACTGATACCTATATTCGAACAACACCGGATACAACAACATCTTCGTTCAAGACGCAGGCATCTATAACAGTAAATCGATCTTTTAAAGAGAATATTCAAGTTGAAAAAATTAAATTTAGTATTACGGGTGAAATAGGAGAGGATATCATGGTTATAGATCTAGGATCTTTTGATATAGACAAACTTGTTTCCATAAATGGAATCATTCGTAATAGTACCGATACTGTTGCTTGGTCTATTCCAACATCCGATATGTATATTACCGATGATGTTGGTGTAAAAAAATTAAATTTAAGATTTGATTTTCAAGATATTGATGATTATAATGTTAATATTACTTTATTATTTGATTCAATTTAAATATATGGTTCAAGAATTTTTTTCAGGGTTTCATCTTCAAATAATTCTAAGTACTCTTTTCTTAGATCTGCATCATTAATTTTACCAAAATATTTGTCGACAGCATAATATAAAGATGATTTAATAATATACCATCTATTTTTTTCATTATCTCGAATAATATATCCTAAATTATCATATGATTCTAAAATACCGTTTGTAATTTGTGCCTTTACTTCTGAAATATTTACTTTTTGTGGAGTATCAAACTTAGAAAATTCTTCTAACATCTTAATTTGCAATGTTTTGTTGTTAACAGAACCAATATAAATCAATTTATTTTTTTCAGTTAATGTAAAAGTATGTGTATATGTTTTATATGTTAATATAATATTTTTTAAATTATTAATAATATTTTCGAAAGTTCTACCTCTCCAATAATTATTATTTGCTTCTGGATTAGTTCTTGTCGCAACTTTCACAGAATCATTTACAGTATAAATAAATAGATTGGTTCCTCTATCGATTTTATAAACTTCTGTAGTTTTTTTATTAATTATTTCTGTATATTCGTCATAATTATCGAAGTAAATTGGTACAGGCATGGGTTTGCATATAAAATTATTTTTTTGATCTTTAATAGCACATAAATCAATATATTTAACAGAATTTTTAGATCCAATAATTTGATTGTATATAACTGGGTAATGAATAGACATTAGCAATAACAATAATAATAATATTATCCATTTTTTATTTTTATTGAAATGGATAAAATTTTTAAATTATTAAAGGAAATAGACAACAACGGTATACTTTTATTGTATACAGATATTCCTTGGTATAAATATGGAGAAAAGACTGATATTAAATTTGATGATGAAAAAAGTATAATAACATATGCTGATAAACATCCATGTATAACGGTTGCAACAAAAGAGAATGCCATTGATAAACCAAATTATATATCAAAGGTGTTTTTAAATAAATATTATAATTTATATGATAAACCCACATCTATTAATGTTATTGGGTTTAATTATGATCCTAAAAAATATAAATATGATTTAAGTATAAGTGAAACAAAGAATATTGATTTAAAATATCATATATCAACAACATATGATATGTATTATGATATGAGAGTTGATAAACCCGTATATAAACATTATAATATACTAAACATTAAAGCACCATGTATTAATGAAAATTATCAAATACAAAATATGCCTACCTCAATAATACCTTTAATAAAAGGCAACTTCGAAGACAGTCAATTTATCGAATTAAAAAATATTTTAAAATGGATATCGTTTAATCAAAATCGTATTAGTAAACTATATATTAAATTTTTATTAAATGCCGAATTAAAATTGCGTTATTCATTTTTACCGAGAAGTTTACCTAAAAAAATAGATATTACTATTTCAGGAGATGTGCCAAAAATAACGGGTACTGTAAAAAAAACTCAAATACAATATAAATATGAAATATTACCATCATATATATCTGAAATAATGAATTTAATTTATTCGGCTATTATCACGGAGGATAAACAACAAATATATCGTGTAAATAAAATATTACCAAAAATATTACCGTTAAATGATTATATTTATATTAAATACGATAATAAAAATTATAATATAATTTGCCCACATTATATAGCAGAATTACGGCATCATAATACAAACATGTATACGAATGTACAAAAAGGAATATGTAATATATGCGGAGAACCACTACAACTTACATATAAAACCGAAAAAGATTTTAAAGTGATTGATAATGAAAAATTTATTCAATTGGAAGATATTAAAACAATTCTTGCAAGGAAAGTATTTTCAAATATTTCATTTAAATCTAATTTTGTTAATATTATATATAATACATTCGAAGAATATAATAAAAAAGTTACTGAAAATATTTTAAATACAGAAATTAATAAACAAATGATTGATATCAAAAAAAAATATACATATATTGTTTCGGTTTACTCAGCCATGTTAATATATACGAATAATAATGAAAATATTGCTATAGATTGTTATAAATATATAAATGGGCAGAAATATAATTATAATATAGTAAATAATATCACTGATATGCAAAATATTTTATATAATGTTTTTAATTTCGGATTAACCAATGAACAACAACAATACTTTTTAAAGGCAACTAAACAATTTAAAATTTTAAATGTTAAAACTTTAAAAATAAATATAGCGATCAATGCTTTAAAGTTTATACCTTGGATTAGATATAATAAAACACAAAAAATAAATAATAAAGAAATACCTAATATTTTAATCGAATCAGATTATGATATTGTAAAATTAAATCAATTTATCAATTCTAGTATCCAAACATTAAATACTTATTCAGCTGATATTCCAAATATAAAATCTTTAGATTATAATATAATTAAACAAATATATAAAAATATCACATCTAGAAAAAAACAAAAAGATGATATTTTCATTGAGTGGGTTTCAACATTTTGTCCCGTATTATCGAAAAATAAAGAATGGAAAAAACATTCTGGTGTTCCTTGTAAACATTGCCAATATAAAGGTAAAATAACTGATTCCTATTATAATACATATTATTTTAATATAAATTCAGCTTTAAAACAACCCGATGATACGGATATTATTGAATGCCAGTATAAAGATAAACAAATATCGTTACCTACAAAACATAAGCCCTTAGAAAGTCAATATTTTAAATTACTATCAAACCAAGATTTTAAATTTATTTATGATTTAACATACTATAATACATCTTTTAATAATTATATTAATTCATATTATACAACACATTCGGTGGAAGATACACGTAAAGAAATACTAAATCAATTGCCTTATTTTATTGATA
Source organism: uncultured Candidatus Peribacteria bacterium (assembly GCA_964545685.1). Classification (GTDB taxonomy): domain Bacteria; phylum Patescibacteriota; class Gracilibacteria; order BD1-5; family UBA6164; genus CAZJHB01. The sequence goes on from CAZJHB010000001.1 coordinate 76,708, forward strand.
ATAAGGATCTTAATATGATTATTAAAAAAATAAATTTATTTAAAAATAAAAATATTAATATATCATCTGATATGGATATATCATCCGAATTTAATATTAAAGATTATGATTATATTGAATTTTCAGAATATTAATCATAATCTTCATCATTGTTATTATCAACATAATTTGCTTCATTTACATTGTTAACTTCATTTTTTTTTGTTATAGCATTATTGATAATTTCTTCTTTATTAACATTGATATTATTATCCTCAGATTCAGGTGGATTTGTTTGTTTATTTTGATCAGATGATATTGGTTTAGCCAATTTTTGTTTATTTGCAATATCCTCTTCCTTATCAATAGGCGGTGATGGTGTATTATCTACCTTTTTACGTTGATGTCTAATAATTAAATATATAATAATAATAATAATAATAAGAACTATTATTATACTTACCGTTATACCAATACTCTTCAAATGTGGTATCTTTTTTAAAGGTTGTTTTATTTCTTCATTAACTGTATTATCATAAAATTCTCGTAATTCGGGAATATCAGCGTTTTCCATTATTTCAAATATTATTAAAAAAAAGTAATATTGATATTTAAAACTTTTATTGAAATGGAAAATTTTATTCAACAAATTAATCAAAAAATTATTAATGGATTTGAAAATATTTATATTATTGAAAATAATATAATAATTCCTGAAATAAATAAATTTATCAAGATGTTTGATAGTGATGATATATATAACTATATTACAAATAAATATTCCAATAATAATTATAATGATATTGATAAAATCACATTCGATAATGAATTAATATTATATTTTATACGAAAAAAAGATCCAAGATATATAAATAATACATTTTTAAAATATCGAATGTATTTTTATTCACCGTGGGATTTTATTATTGATGAAAACGAATTATATGAATTGATGCGTTCTAATAACTTCGAATATACTGTGAAAGATCATTACACCGAAGTACCTTTAAATACAATACAACTATTTAATGGTTTTTCATATAAAAATATTCTTAATATACGTTCACAAAATATTTCAGATTATAAAGAAAATTTTCTGACTTTTAAAATATATATGGATTGGAATATTTCAGAACTTAAATCTTTTCATCAAAAACATAACAAACTTTCTAGTATGGCAACATATAATATATTAACACCATCCATATTAGAAAAAAACGAAATTATAAAAAATGTAAACGGTAATACGGATGCAGATACATCGGTACTCATCGAAACAAATAAATATATAAATTTAAAAGATAATAATGAAATATTTGAAGTAGTTCTAATATCACATTATGATAGTTCATATTGTAAAATTTTATATAGAGGAAAAAATACTGAACTAAAAAAAATGTTGTTTGCATTATTAAAAATTAAAGAACCTGCTATTAATCGTGATTTATTATATGAATGGTATAAACAATATATGATTAAAGATATAAATAAAATGCAATATTATTTATCTTTTAAGCAACAAAAATTAAATACAACCCGAAATAAAAAAAAGGAGGAGCAACCTGATTATTTTATAAAATTTGATTATGATTATGTAAATAATTTAGAAGTAATAAAAAATAAACTTACTTATATCGATGACGACAATGAAAATATGATTAAAAAAAATATATCTATTATAAGAACAATGATAACCAATTATATATTAAATTATTTCGATATATCTAATATAAATAAAAATATAATACAATCATTCATTGAAGAATCGATCAACGAATATCATAATCAATGTTATACTAATAATCCCAATAATGCTTTTTATGATATATTTAAGATCGATTCAAAATTGATTAATAATTATAAAAACTGTATATATAATGAACGATAAGATTGTATCAATTACAAATCATCCAAACATTGTTAATTTAATTCACAATGCATGTGATTTTGATAAGAAATATATTGATAATAATACTTTTGTTTATACTACACATAATGAATTTCCACAAATTCGAGATTATATAACTAATAATTGTATTACAAATAATTACCTTTTACAACCAAAAGATAGAACAATTGAATTAATAGATACCATATTGCGTTTACCAAATATACAAAAAACTGTATCTATAAGTAAAGATGATATGATTATCAATATCGACAACAACAATTATACAACATCGAATGCGATATATTATTTTAAATTTAGTCCAAAAGATTTTTATACATTTAATTATAATCTAGAATTTATTACAAGAACAACATTTAAAATCAATAATTTATTAAATAATAAAACCTCGCATAAACAATTCGATACATATATTACAACCAATGATAATAAATTTATTTTAATGCATTTTTATAAAAAAAAAATAAATGATGATGATCATATCGAAAATGAAATCGATATTGATGTAAAAAATTATAATTTAATTAAGCAAGAAACAATACCGGAAGAATATGATTATGCTATAAATATTACAGATTTCACAACATCATTTAATATGTCTAAAAATATTAAAAATAATAATATTATTGAATTTGAATTTGGTGATAATGGATTATATATTAATGATAATAGTATAAAAACTTTAATTGGTAAAATAAATGTTTTTAAAAATAATTTTAATGAAAAAACTGTTGTTAATATAAACAAAAATGATATTGTTTATCTATTAAAAATAGGATCAAAAATCGATAAATGTATTATGTATTATATTGAAAATAAAAAAATTATATTCAATATTACATTTAAAAATATGCAAAGTAATTTAATCGTAGCTGTTAATATTATTACTTAATAATTGATTTATTTTTTTATTAATGAAATGGATATTGCAAGTAAAATATACGACGAAATCAAAATTTCGTATGGCGATAAAAATGATATGCTTATTAATTCATATACAAATATAATATATAATCATTATACCGAATCTTCATACAATGAGTATATATATTTTACTGATAATAATGAATCTTATACCGGTGATGATATTTTACAATACTTGTTTATCGAATATACTAAATATTATTGTGATAATGATGTTGATGATTCTATTATGAAAGAAATTTTTATTTACATTGAGAAATATAATATGTGGATTACATATGAACAGATTATCAATATTATATCTTTGAAAATTAATCAAGCGAAATTTGTAAATAAAAAATATAATTCGATTTTTAATAACTTATACGAAAGATATACTAGTTTTATTAATTCAAATACTTATAATGATTTATTTGAAAACAATGAATTTAAGAATTTAAAAATTTATCCATTAAATTTACAAGTTAAGCCGGCTTTCCAAAAACATGTATCGTATGTTGAGCCTGATGTAGAAGTTAAACAACCTGAACATGTTACAGAAGTTATTCCATCTGAACCTATTATAGAAGTTAAACAGCCTGAACCCGAACCATTTGTTCCGATTCAGGATAATGATACATTTGTACTTCTACCCGATTATAATCATTCATTTTCAGATGATGAGGCAATTATTAATATATTTAATGATATTTGTAGAAATCCAAATAGAGTATTCGAAATTATTACGAATATTAAACATTTATATCAAGAACATGATAATATGAATATGAATAAATATATTAAAGAATTATATAGTATATCGTATATTATTGGTACTATTAATTCTTATATTAATACCAATATATATTATAATGATGCTTGTTATACTAATAGTTTTTATACAAATATTAATTGGGAGTTGATTTATTCAAAAAAATATAATGATATTATATCATATTTAGTTAATTATTCTTCATAATATTCAAATAAATATTTTTTTGATTCATTACCCAACCAAAATGTTTCAATTCTTGCAGTTTTTACTCTGCTTGATTTTAATACATCATTCCAAATAATATCAATATGCTCATAATCTAAATATACCTTTTTTATTTTACTTTTATAAATATCATAATTTTCTGCTTTATAATATAAATTATTAACATGTACAATCTGTGATGGTTTATTAAATTTTTTGATATAATCTTTCGAAAATCGCATGTAAATCATTATATAATAATTGTCTTTTTTAAATATAACAACATACTTGTTTTTTTTGATTACAAATTTATTTCTTGCTTGTTTAATATCATTATCGATATTTTCAAGTTTTATTACCTGATAAACAAATTTGGGATTTTTATTTTTAGTTGGTTTTATTTCATCATTGATTATTTCATGTCCCCATTTTTTACATATGTAATACATTCTAGACCATCGATTTTTATCCGGTAAATCTGTTGAAGGTTTATTATTCGAATTATTTTTATATGGTTGATTAAATATTTTTTCCATTGTATATCTTACATATTAAAATTTTTTAACCATTCATTGACACACATATGTTCGGTGATATCATTCAAAACTAATTTGAAATTAAATATATTATTGCTTGATATATAATGTATACATCTTTTGTTGTGTATATCGGGAATAATCTTTTTATTCCAATCTATTGTATTGAATAATTTTAAATAATGTTTAATATTTTTATTTAGGAAAAATAACATTTTCATTTTATCTGTAAAATCAATATCATCGTTTGAACAAATAATACAAAGAGGATTATCTATACTATTATATAATTCTAATAGTGATTCATTTTCTTCAATCGAATCTGAATATATTTTATCATCAATTTCGACAGGAGATATTAATATAGGAAATGCACAACATGCTTTAGTCACTAAACCTATAGTGTGTTCTGTATTATTAAAATCATGTATTTTAAGTTTATTACTATCAAATTTCCATGCCAATAAATGTAAATTTGGAAGATCACTCATTATAGGATTTCTTTTTAATCCTAATTTGTTCTTTAAATTTTTATTAATAAATTTTTCAAGGCGTTTTCCTTTATGGAATGCACATTTTTTAATAATATTATCAAATTTTTTAAATTTATTGAAATTTTTACCAAATATATGTTTTTTTATAAATTCTGGCGTTATTATTTTATTAATTTCATCGGCATTGTATCCTGCTGCTAAAAATACAGCAATAATTGATGCGGTAGAAATACCATAATAATTTTTATTATATATATCGATATATATATCTTCTAGATCTTTAATAATATTTTCAATATCGAAAATATTCATAAGTGTTGCGTTTAAAACAATATTATCATATGGAATTTTTAAATTATCAGGAAATCTTTTATATTTGTTAATAATTTGACTACAGCGCTTTTTGTTCATTCTTCTATTCTCATAATAAAAAATAAAAATAAATTATATAAAATGATTAATTTGTGAATTTTTATAATTCAATCCATTATATTGTTCTTGAGAGGATAATTGTACTTGTGCATCAACGTTTGATACATTTGAATTATTACGACAATAATTTTCATAAGGATTAACCATATGTAGACTATTTCTAATATAATTATTATTTGATATTTTACTTTTATTAATATTAGTACCATTCAATACACCACGTAATGTTCCATGTGTATTATGCGTTGATGGATTTAAAGTTCTATTTGTATTAGAATATATACCTGGTCGTAAAGTAGTTTTATGAACACTAGATATATGTGTATTTGGTTGGTAATATGGATTCTTTTTAATACCATGTCCGTTACTGATGTTCTGTAAATAAGTTTCATGAGCTTTGTTTTTATTATTAAATAAAAATGATAAAAAGCCTTTTTTTTCTAATTGAATCGTATTAGTTTGTGTATTATTTGCTTTTGAAGATACATTTATATTATTCGTACGTTGTTGGTTTGGATTATTTTTAGTAAAACCATATTTTTGTATTGCATTTGGATTATCAACTGAATTGAAACTAATTGCAGATTTTAATACATTACCTAGTTTTGGCATAAAACCTTGTTCTTCTTTTCCTCTTCTCCATTTATCTATTAAAGCTGTTTTACGTTTAATATTTTTTATATCACTTGATGTTAGTTCTTTTGGCTGAAATTCCCAAGGAGTTTTTACAACATTATTTTGTAGTATAGCAGTATCGTATGTAGATCTATCTTTTTGTACCCTCAAACGATTATTCCATAAGTCAACTTCAGCTGGTATATTATCAACCGGATTTGCCCATTTCTGTATCAGCGGGGCATATGGTGCATGAGTACCCATTGATTCGTACATTGCATCTCTTCTAACAGAATCGAATCCTCCTTGCATACCACCATATTCAACTCTGTTTAATATATCTCCGTAATCGATATTCATTATATTTCATATATAAAAAAAATAAATATTTATTTAATTAGTAGATTTTATACTATCAACTAATGTACTTAGGTATTCAACCAATTCATCGGTATTGGTATTATCATTTGAATTTTCAGATATTTTAAGCAAACCAAGAATATATTTGTTGACATTATTTTTAATTCTTGTTTGAGATACAGGATGTCGAATTTTATCTTCGATGTGTAATTGATATAAAGATTTAATTTTCATTGATATAATACTATTGATCATCAACGTTTTAACTGAACCACTGCATTGAGCAATATATTGATTATTATAAATAATATTCATGAACTGCTCTAAATATTCATAATAAATATTATATAATGTAAAATCTTTATTGTTAAAATTAATAATATATTTAAACATGTTATCATATGATTCAATATATTTATTAATCAAGATAAAGAATTCATCACTATCTATAATTTTATAAACATTATCTTTTTTAATGTAAAATGGTGTATCACTTGTTAAATATTCCGATATATCATCACGTCCTCTTTTATTATTCATATTTCTAATTATATCTAAAGCAGGAAATGTGTCTAAAAATTTATTTATTATAGTAAATAGATTACCATTTAAGATACGTGGAATAGTTTTTTTTAATAAAATATTTACATCAGTTGTAATACTCGAAAAATTAATTTCATTGAAAATATTTTCAATATTATTTTTATTATAATAATTCATAATATTCATCATATCTTCATAAGTATTTAAAATTGCATTATATATATCAATCTTTTGATTCGTTGTTATTTTATCTAATTCTGCGTTATATTTTTTAATTTTTTGTTTTAAAATATGTTTGTCTTTAACTAAAAATTTTTGACAAAATTTATCATTATCAATATCTAACTCACCATCTAAGAATTTAATAAAAACATTCATCATATCATAGAAAACATTTTCACTAATATCATTCGATAGATCAAATTTCTTTAATACACCACTTACGTTATAACTCATTAAATTACATATATTAAAAAAATAGTTAATTATTGTGTTAGAAAATCATGAAGTAATGATTTGATTTTTTTATTATATATATCAATGTTATTTTCATTACTTAATCCTTTTTGAATTTTCATAATAATGCTTTCAGAATCATTATTACTATTCATCATTTCTTTTAATTCGTTAGTAATAATAGATTTTGGATTTTTTGTTATGTACCGATTACACACCTGATTAAATACGCCTTTATTATATAAAGAATATACATAATTATATAAATCTGTTGGATCATCTAAAGTATTAATAATTTGTTCAATATATATATTATCCATTAATTCAATAAATTCTTTAACTATAGATATTACGATTACATAATTTGCCTTCGCAGTACTTAATTGATCTTTAATAATTTCATCATCATCCCCATAATCTAATTTATTTAAATAAAACAATAATCTTGACATTACATACTTAAAAATAATTATGTATTATCTAGATATATATTTGGATTCATAAATGAATGTTCATTAGTTATATCCACTCTATTACGCAATGTATTAGTAATATTGTCATAAGTCGGATTACTTGTATTGCGTCTAATTTGATAAGTATTTTTTGATTTAAATAAAGATAATGGATTATGTTGCGTAACAGGTCGTTGTTTTACAGCGGTTACTTGTGGTGGACGCATTGTATAGTTTTCCTGTTGTTGTTTATATTGTTCTTCAATTTGTAAATTATAGTTATAATTATTAATAAATTTAATAATTTCTTTATAAGTCATTTTATCAACTATTTCATTGCGATCATTTAATTGCAATAATATAAGCTTTGTAAATTTAATACTTATAATATTTTTACTAGGACTATTAAACAAAAGTAAATTATTTTGTAAAATATCCTGTAAAGCAATTATAACATTTTGGTATTGTTGTGGATTGCCAAAAATAATAAGTTTGAACATTTCATAAATATAAAAAATTTAATATTTTTGAAAATATATGTAAATGTGCAAAGTAATTAAAGTACGGAATTTAGATAAATATTTTTCACACTGGATCGAAACAACTGTTGAATATGAAGATTTTAAAGAATTTACATCATTGAGATCATATTTACTTAAATTACCTCGAAAATATTTAAATATCAACAGTTTTCAATATGTAGTTAAGAAAGATAATATAATTATTAATACCGGTTCTTCAATTGAATTAAATGATGCGTTTTCTCGTATACCAATAAATCAATCGGTTAAAATAGGTGAAACATTTTTATTAGAAATCGATAATAATAAAAATACTTCATTGGATATACATGTCGAAGATATTTCCAATGCATTAACTGGAGTAAATACTGCGAACAAATCATATATCGGATGTTTAAAACCATTTGAATATCTTAAAGTTAATTTAGAAATAAAGGAAGATACCGATTTCTTATCACCGGTATTCGCAATATTATTTGATGTCGATAAAAAAAATATGATATTTTATACACAGGGGGTTAAAGATCCAAAAAAATATATTACCGATTTTAATTCTTTCTACCATAGTATCCACAAGAAGGATTCAAGCACCTGATGAATTCAGTCTTTGCTTCATCGGATGCACGTGTTTGATGTAATTCCGAAATAATTGTTTTTTCACCACATTTAGGGCATACTACATCTGTTGATATATTAGATATTAATGATAATTTGTCGGCTATTTCATGTATTTTTATCTTATTTAAAATTTCTTGATTTAATCCCATGTTGTAATATTTTTTTGTTTCTTCGATATTATTATCAGGAACATTGTATTTTTTTAATAAATCATCTGAAATATTCATTACATATATAAATAAAAAAAATCATTTTATATATAATTAACCATATATAGTAATTTGATACTGTCCAGCATAATCTGTATTATTTAAACCAATTTTTATATAATCATTATCGTCCCACGTTAATTTAAAACAATCAGCGGGAACTAATGTATTTATACCACTTACATTATTAATCTGTACTATATCAGATTCTGTTTTTTTATATAAATCGCATTTAATACCAGGGTACCCAGCATATTTTGGTTGTAACATAATTGTATAAGGTCCTCCATACTTTGCTTGCAATATCGTAGATAATGCTGCACTTACGAAAGTTAATGGTTTTGTTGAAACAGGAATTTCTGTTCCACCTGATGATTGACTTAATGTTCCTATATTTTGACTTGTATTGTATATTGATTGTACCATATCAAATATTATAAAATATATTTATTTTTATCTTCAATAATTTTATCAATATTAATTTTTTTTACTTCAGTTAAATTAATTTTATTAGTATCATCGAATGGATTAGTATGCTTCGTCCCGGGAAAAATATAATTACCAGAGGCATCTTTATTATAATTAGAACTTCCATTATAATGTATTAATCCTATATTATTATAACCAACTTCTTCCATATATGAAATTATATCATTATATCCTGACATATATAGATGTGCTGTATCGATACATATTTTAATATTTTTATTATGTTTTCTGACAGTATTCAACAAATTTAATACACGTTGAACATTGTTATGTTCCGGTCCTTTATTATCGATTAATTCTAATAAAATCTTTGCATTTTTGTTTAGTAAATTAATATTATTTATAAATGTATTAATATTTTGATTTGTTGAAGGAATATGAACAACAAATCCTTTAATATTGTTATTATTTATCCAATCAAATAAAAGATTATATGCCGATGGATCAAATAAATCTTTATATATATTCGAACAATATGTATTATGAATATAAACATTATGATTTTTATATAAATCCGGATAATATGTTTTTATAGCATTATCAATTAAGTTGAAACTATTATTTAATCCATTAATTGTGTACATATTACGATTACTTCCAATAAATATCTGAACCGGCATTCCTTTATTATTTTTTAATTCGAGTAAATTATGCTTAATATTAGTAGCGGAAAATGAAATATGATAACCTATCATTAATACACATTTAAATAAAAAAGTAATTTTTTGTTATTAATATGAGATGAGCAAATATCCTGAATCTTTGAATTGGAATTTTCCTGATAAAGATATTAATGGGGAAATAGTAAAAAGAGAAGATATTAAATATGACTTAGATGGTATTACTTATTGTACTGCAAAACAATATGCCAAAATGATTGTCAATGATATAGAATGGTATAAACGTATTAATAAAATTAATTTAAGAAATATTATTGATCTTACCGGTGGTTTGGGTGCGGATTTAATTGCAAAGGCTTTATATGGACATTTTAATAAAATTATTGGTATCGAATTAGATAAAAACAGATATAAATTATTAGAAGAAAATTTATATCTGTTCAAAGTTAATGATAAAATTAAAATATATAATGATGATAGCGTTAAATATATTCAAACAAACCCTTTAAATAATTTTATATATTATATAGATCCGCCATTTGGAGGAAAAGAATATATCAATAAAGAAGTAATATATCCAAAAGATTTAAAAATGGGTGATACAAATATAGTGCAATTATGCGATATGATTTTAAAAAATTCAAATGTATTGATAGTTATGAAATTACCATTTAACACAGATATTAAAACATTATTGATGGAATGTCAAAAATATGATAAATGTTACTCGTATTATTTATATAAAAAAATTATAATAGTAATTTTATATAAAAAATAAAAATGAATATATTTTTTATTATGAATCAATAATGTCTTTTAATTGGAAAAATTTTAAGGATATTAATATTGTTGGTAATCAAATTGAATATTATGAAAAAAAGAATCATTATATTATTACAGATATTAGTGATAATGATATATTGAAATATCAATATGAACTGGCAATCAATAATATTGGTTATAAACACAACAATGTATATAAATGCTATAATGAAATAGAAGATTTTATTAATAATAAAGATATTTTGAGTATAGCATTAGATAAAAACATAAAAATTATAATTGATAATAAAGATATCTTATCTTTCAATGGAGTATATGGTACATCAAATGAGACATGTATTGATACAGTAAAAAACATAATTACAACTATTATTGATCAAGAGGTTGAATTTAAAATATATATCATATTCTATTCGAAATATATTAATATTACAAAAAAATTATTTAATAAAGAAAATATTGATTTAATAAGTAGATATTTTAAAGATGATGATATGGATTACACTTCATGTTTGATTACAAATAATATATATTTCAATCAAAATAATAAATACAGTTATATTTATGATACTAAATCACATTTAAACCAACTGCTTTCTGCTACTACATTAGAAAATTATTATAATAAACATTTAAAACATTTAATAGATAATTATGATAGTATTACTGTGTTTAATATTGACGATAATAAATATTATTTATTAAATCTAATTTATATATTCGATGTATTGACTAATATAAGCAATATAAAAATTTATGTTGATTTCAAAACATCTGTGGATTTATTACTATCTCATACCGATTTATTAAAACAAATATATATTGAAAAAAACCCAACACTATATTATAAACATAGTTTAACGGAATTATTAGTAAATGGATCTCATAAAATGAATGTGATTAAATTTGTTACAACATATTTAATATCAAAAATAATATTAGATTATAGAAATAATTATATTATGAATTATTATAGCGGGTTAACTGATAAAGAAACTAAATTGATTCTATCGATATTATCCAATACCAAATATGATAAAAAATATTATTTCAAAGAAATTAAAGAATTAAGTAAATTACCAAATAATTTAATTGAATGTATAGATACAAATGGCAATATTTATAAAACGCTAGATGAAAAATATATTGAATATTTAAATATTAAACCAACTAAGTTACTTACTAGCAAATTTAGTTATGACAATAACATACTTACACATAATATACCATATATTGCGATTCGACAATATAAAAAAGTATTAATATCTAAATTATTTGATATTAATAAATATGTATTTAAATATGATAGTATTGTTGAATTAAATATGGAAGAATATATTAATGATCAAATTAGTTATATGTATAAAAAAAATAAACATATGTTGAATAACATAACGTTAGAACATTATACCAGTAGTATTAAAAATGAAATTGATATGTATTTAGAGAACAAGTAATTTAATAATTTTTTCGTATTTCATAAATAAATCATATTTATTATCATTTGCAAGTTTTTTAACATTTTTACAATAAATAATATCATTAATTATATTTATATCTTCAAATAATTCTTCCATATAATTATTATAATCTTTATTGTTGTATATAATACAAATAATATTATGTTTTATAAATAATATTTGTTGTAATATACATAATAAATCTTTAAGTGTATTTATTTCGGCTATTATATATTTAGTATCTTTAATATTACATGAATTTGCATGATTTACTACCATTGAACATTTATTGTTTAAAACATAGACATCTTCGCGATTAATATGATATATATCAGATTGCATCGAAATTAATTGTTTAATATTATATTTATTGGTATCATTGTAATCAAATAGTTTATGATAAAACAATGTATTATTATACATTATAATTCAATTGTATCATATATTAGTCATTTTTAAAAAATGAATAACTATTAATACATTTAACTATGAATCCGATTAAATGGCTGTTATCATTAGAATATATTAAAGATAATTATATTCAAAATCGAAAAAAATTCATTGATTATGTAATAAAAAACAATATTAGTTTCGATAAACCTTCGGATATATATATTAATTATGTCAAGAGTGATTATATAAATATAACAAAATATATTAATAATGATTATACTAAAGTAGATGAATCATATAAAATATTAATAGATTTATTATTATATAGTTTAGAAAACGAGAAATTATCGGAACTAATAGAAGTTCAAAAACATATTTTGAATAATATCGAATTATTTAATAATAATCTTCCTGATGTTTATTTAAAAAATAATATTAAAATTAATAAAATCATAGATAAGATATATTTAAAAGATTTTACATATACAAATAAAATTGATAATGATAATAAAATTGCAAGATTAATAATTAACGATAAGTATACTATATTATATAATTATTATTTACAAAATTCATCATTAGAAAATAAAATATTATCTGGCTTTATGTTAAATTAGATGTTTGGAATAATAATGTAATACCCCATTCAGCACCATTAAGATTTGCAGGCGTACCATCTTCCATCGTTAAATATAAATTCATTTCTCCGACAAAATTACCTAATCCGTTGATACCTTTAATTTTTTTAGATACTGCTATATCCTGTTCTTCATATGTTACGTAATTACCTGTATCTGTATTTATATTAACCTTAATTAACAAATCATCTACATTCGAATTTGCTATCTCATTTTTAGTTTTTTTTCCAATAACATTAGAGGATCGAACAAAGATAAACATATTACGATTTAATATACATGCTTTACCACCTGTATATTCCGATGCACCAGTATAGGTTAATGATTTTTGAAATCCCATTATATCAAATAAAGATGTTCCGTATGTAGGATCCTCAACATATTGTATTGAGAAAATCTGTGGCACAGGACCAATATTATTTTGACAAGCTATAGTTAGTTTATAATCATATTCGTTTACATTTACAGTAAATGTATATCCTGTAAACACATTATTACATTGAGTAGCAAATTCATTTTCGAAATCTGATCTAGAATAATTTCTTTTTGTTAACTCTATAGTTTGATATGCTCCTGCATTAAAAGTTGGAATAGCAATTTGAATTTGATTATTATATTCATTTATAGCATAAACCATAAGTGGTATTTTAACATCTTTTACTCTAATATAAGTTATATTGGGTATACGTATTAAATTATCGGATAGATCTATTGTAAATTCTTCAGAACCTGTTGTATCTTGATTTGGTCTATTTTCAGATTGTATATATAATTGTTGATAATCAGACATTATTCAATAATAATTAATTTTCGTTATTTTTGAAATAATGTCAGAAATAGATATTACAAAATCTTTTATCAAGGGAAAAAATTCTATTGATAATGCCAGATATATTGTTAGAACGTATGTAACACCACCTAATGAATGGTCTAAAATGGTATATGGTGCTCTTCATATGTTTTATTTCGAATATAACCAATTAATTAAATTAATTAAAGCAAATAAAATAAATGAAAATGATGTGGCGCAATTTTATCGAATTAAAAGCCTAATGGGATATGATATGTTGGATTACCAATTTAATATAACCAAAGATGATAATGAGGAAGATTACGATACATTCCCGGTTGATGAAGATCATCCTGCTAATGCGCATGTTATTATCCCCACTATTGAAAGTGTTGGTGCTATGATTGAACTTGCCAATAAAGAATTAACTATTAGATCTGGTGTTGATGATAATACGTTAAATATTAAAGTAATTTTACAAATGCTTGCCTCGAAAGGAATGGATATTGTACCAGATTGTGTGTACGATCATGGTGTATATTCAAATATAGATATGGCAGAAAAAACACAACGTGAAATTCAAAATAAATTTATTTCATTCGAACCAGAACTACGTGATATGTTAGAAACACGTATTATTAAGATCGGTGAACCTGATACAAATAATACTTATATTCATACATGTGACAAACGTCCTTTAATGACGGCAGAAGATTCTGTTGTAAATCGTATTGTTGCTAACAATAATATGTATCATGAATCTGTCGATAAGAGTTTAGAAATTCAAAAAAATATACATTAAATTATAATTCGATTTTTTGCCACGCTATAATCGCATTATAAGTAGCATCATTAATATGATCATTTGAACAATATAAATCTTCGTTATATATTTTTAATCTTTTTGCAACAACTGTTTCTTTTTTCTTTTCTTTTGGAATTTTTTTTTCATTACCATTCAAATATACTATATCTGCATTTTTAAATTCTTGCATTAACATGCTTCCAATTCCGATTGATATTGGATGCAATCCACTTGATGGTGGTTGTACTTCTATAACTATAACATCTATATTATATTTTTTTATATATACCATTTCGGATATTATCATTTTTCGAATACCATTTAAGTATTTATCAATATTCTTCATTTGATATTTATATTTAGTTGTAGGTGGAGGCATCTCTAAACAATTTGAATACATTTTTTTTGAAAATTTTTCTATATCTTTAGATACTTTATATATTTGATAAAGATTATTAATTGTTTTATGTATTTGTTTAAGATTTATATTAGAATCATGCAACATTTTATCTAATTTTATTTGGGTAATATATTGTTTAATTATTTTATTATATTTTTCATATTCTTGATTAATTTTATTATTAATATCAACATATGATTCGAATGTTCCTTCAAATTTCATAATCGATAAACCAATATTTTTTATACCAGGATCTATACTTAGAATTATCATACATAATATTTTATAATTAAACATTTTTTTATATTTATTGAAAATGGATACAAGTGACTATAATTATTATTTACAGACTAAGTATTTAAATAATCCAATTGATGATGTTAAACAGATAATAAAGAATCATTATAATATGAATAGTAATTATAATGATTGTGATATTTTATATTATCCAATTAATGATATAAATATGATAAATGATATATCGAATTATGAATTATTTATTACCGAATTATACAAAATAATCGATAATCCTATTATTGGTGGTAATACTCAACAGCAACCAAGTTTTAATACTCAAAAGCAACCAAGTTTTAATACTCAACAGCAACCAAGTTTTAATACTCAACGTCAACCAAGTTTTAATACTCAACAGCAAATGGGTTTTAATACTCAACGTCAACCAAGTTTTAATACTCAACAGCAAATGGGTTTTAATACTCAACGTCAACCAAGTTTTAATACTCAACATCAACCAAGTTTTAATACTCAACAGCAAATGGGTTTTAATACTCAACAGCAAATGGGTTTTAATACTCAACAGCAAATGGGTTTTAATACTCAACGTCAACCGGGTTTTAATACTCAACATCAACCGGGTTTTAATACTCAACATCAACATTCATTAAATAGAGAATATTTCGATAGAAATATATTAGAAGAGAATATGGAACGTAGAAAAATAGAATTACGTGAAAAAAAAATTAGACAATTGATTGCATATAGAATTGTTCATGAAGAAATAGAAAATAAAAACACTCAAAAAGAAATGCTGCGATCATTAAAAAATATGTCAGATGAAGATTTGGCCGATGAAATAGAAATGTGTAAAGAAACAGATGTTGCTATGGCAGCAAATGAATTGACAGAACCGTTTTTAATTGGACTTGCTAAACTATTCGAATATACGGCTAGATATTGTGGAAAAGGTGACAAATATAAAAATTTTGATAAATTTTTAATTAAAGAAAATAAACGTAATAAAATTGTTAAATCATTAATTACTGATGTAATTATACCAAACAAGACATGTTGCGAAATATTACCGAAAACAAGTATTTTTGCAAATGTATTGAAATTAGCTCTTCTTTATACAGAAAATGAAAATTAATAATATTATTTTTTTAATGAAATGAATTTTGATATTCCGTCGTTATACGAATACATACCACCACTTGAGGAGTTAGATACAATTGATATTAAAATAAATAGAAAAAAAATGATAATGTTTATTATATTTATTATAGTATTTGTATTTATTATTTTAATTACTTATAATATTTTACAAATATCCCAAATAAATAAAAAATTGGATTTATTATTAATGAGTATAAGTATATAATATAAGTATTTTTTTTAAGTCGAGCGTTTACCAATAGCCATTTCAGATAGACCCATGATATTAAGCGTGCTTACTGACGCGATAAGTTCATGTGCGGTTGTACCAAAAGCAGAAGTACCCTTGATATTAAATCTATAACTATTGCTTAGATGGATCCAGGATGCATAATCTGCTGCATCGGGTGTTTCAATACTACGGAAATCAAATCTATGTAGACCGGGATCTTTATTGCAAACATTATTATGACTGATAGATGGAAGAAGATGCGAGAAAACCTTAGGATCTGCTTCCGATTTATCATATAGATATGATCCTTGCCATGTTGCATTAACAGTAGTAACAGAAGCAGCACGTGGAGCACCAACAACGTTTGCCCACATAGCAAACTTATCCCATGTGCTATCAGATTCATCGTGAGAAGGATCGTGGAAACCGAAGTCGATATGGTTGCATGAACCATCGGTAGTTATTTCATATTCGAATGTATTAGTATTGATTGATTTTGTATGATATGAGTTGGTTGTCATAATATCATAAAGATTGGATACCATGAACGCGTTGGCATATGTACGTGCATAGAATACTTCGTACATAACAAGAGCTAATTCAGATATTTGTGGAGCAGTAACAACGGGATTTACCGTCGTAGTCATTTGATATAAATCGGTAATTGGTTTAAGATCAAATGTAAATTCTTTTTCAAGGCTGGTTGATGTTGTATTAAGGAAACCCTTGTTGTTACGATAGAACCAGAATGGAAGTGGGTAATATAGAGTAGCTGCTGCATGAGTCAATGCATCAACGCCCAATTTTTCAGAGATAACAACAGTAGAAGCAGCTGCAGGATCAGCAGTATCTTGAACGAAATCAACAATTGAATCACCGCAAAGATATTCGATATTCTTTCTCTTTTCTTCGGTACAGTCAAAGTTCTTATAAGTGTAGATATCAAAACCACGTAATTTGGCTTGTTCGGTAGTTTGAATACGGAAGGCACATGAATCAATATGATGTTCGGCCAAATTCTTTCTGAAACGATATGTTTCACCCGCACCTGCCTCACCGGCACTTATCTTTACCTTAAGATGTGGATAGCATAGGAAATCGGCATAGAATTTTTCCGAGTAATTTGGTTTTAGAGACACAGTCATGCTGTATTCAGAGAAGCGGCCAATACACTGAGCAACTGGTCTGACTCTTGGGAGATGTGTAATGTTGGCAATATTGTTTAAATATTTGATATTAATACCTTTTTGGATATTTACTCTACCCGCAGATTGTTCAATTTTTAAATAATTTTCTAAATCTTTAAGTTGTGGCGCGGCCATTAAAACAGTTGGAACTAGTAGAACATCGTTAGCAAATTTATAAGCAGCAAAATCTGTTGCACTCATCGATAATTATTTCAATTAAAATCGAAAAAATAAAAAAATAAATTACGTCGTAATATTGAATAATATCGAATATTGTATATAAAATTTATATCTTAAAAAAATATGCAAGAAAAATATATAATTATTTATAATATGATAATATATGAATTTAGAAGAATTGATTTTAAATTTGGATATAGATATTAGTAACAACAAAACAATATATGATACACACATACATATGTTAAAATACCAAATTACAAATTTAAAAAATGATTACAAAAATTATCATGATACACAATTGTTATCAACCAATACTCGTTGTGATAATAATATATATAATGAATTAGAACAACGATACCATTCAATATATAATGAATATATTAAAAAAATACATACAAAATATTGTACTAAATGTCATATTAATGAAATTCCTTCAAATAAAAAAATATGTAAAGATTGTAATAAAAACATAATTCCTATTAAATCAACCGAAGAAAAATTTACAGAATATTTTAATAATTTAATTTCAACAACAAAATATACTAAAGAAAAAGATTTGAAAAAAATTAATATCGCGGTTGAAGAATTTAGAAAACAAGGATTTAATAACATTAAGCGTCCTTATTTATATCAATTAGAAAATATATTACGAATTAATAATTTACATAAGTACTATAATATTATTATTTATATATGGAATTTATATCAAAATAAATATTTCCCAGATTCTCCATTATTAATTACTTTGCAGAAAAATGAAATAGATATTATTATTAATAATATTTCTCATTTATCTAAAGTATGTGATGAATTTTGTTATAAAAGTGGTCGAAAGAATATTCCATACTTAAATATACTATATTTATTTATTCATAATCAAATGCATATGTATCCAAATGCAATATTATTTTCTCAATATTTAAAAATATCTAATAATCAAAAATTGAATAAAAAAAATAATATATGGATAATTTTAGAACAAATAATTTCTGACTATGGTAATTGGAATAAATAACAGAACCAATTTTGAACTCAAAGAAAAACTTATGGCACATAATAATAATTTTGATAATAGTATTATTAGTCATTATGTTAGTATGTATGAACGTACTAAAGCCAACAACAATATTAGAAGACAACAAATAAATCATTATGATATATTTAATATCATTATAGAAGCATATGTATATGCACGTGATAATGGTATTGAGGAAACATATTTTGAAGATCAAAATATTATTAAGGTATTTATTGATTTTATTTTAAGATTATATATTATAGGTGATGGAGAATTAGAAAAACGTAATGGTCAGGTGATTAATTTCGATAGTAATAACCTTTCAGCCTTTAATACATATTCAAAATGGTTAAAGACAATTCAAAAAATCAATGTAATTACCGAATTAATTTATAAAAAGTTTAAACAAAATGAAGTAATTAATGAAGATAAAGAAACAACTATACCTAATACGAAAGACGTATTTGATATCAATCTAGTTGACGATAATATACATATTTCGGATGATTATGATTAAAAAAAATGATTTTTTTTTAATACAAAGATGGATAAGATTGATATTACTAATATTAGCATTAAAAATGTTAAAAATATTGTTCCTATTGAAATTTATGATAAAGTAAATAATACTGAACTATTAAATTTTTGTAAGAAATATTATTTCGAAAAAAAGGAGGAAATAAATATTTTAAATCCAAGATCCAAGAATGGTACCAAATTATATATAAATGATACAGATTATTTTTATATATATCTGCCTTCTATAAACAATAAATTTATAAAAATTGACTTTGACAATGATATTAATATCAATTATATATTAAATATATATATAACTATTATTAAATATTTTATACACAATAATATTAAATTTAAATGGACAAAATTAAGTGATATTATCTTATATAATATGAAAATTGTTACTTATAATTATAATTTAAAATATATCAATATATATTATTTTAAAAATTTATATAACTATTTAATGAAAAACCACTACAATTATAAAGAAAAAAATATCAATACAATAAATCAATTAAAGAATATTTCATACTTTAAATATCCACCATATACAGAAAATCAAGATTATATTATATATCAAAATTTATATAATAATTTATATTTATATAATATTTATTCGAAAGAGCAATATCCGATAGATATTAATAATCGATATAACAAAATAAATGATAATATAATTTTAAATATTAATAATAGACATATAAATATGTTTTTATCACAAGACAAAAATGATATAAAAACAATGTCACATTCATTCATTGTACCCGAAGTATTTGTTAACAATCAAGTCAACATGCCAATTCAAAAAGAATATTACTTTATTAAATTTTCAAATACTAATGATACAGATATTATATTAAACTATATTGATGTATTTAACAGTAATATAATAAATTTTAAATACACATTATCAACAACCGGTGGTATTAAAATTAATATTAAATATAATAGTGTATTTGAAGAAATGCATAAAAAAATTTTATGTAATTTTATAAATTATTACTATTTAGATGAACAATTTAAACAAAAAATAATTACCGATAGTCGTATAAAATTTTAATTTAGATAATGTTATATTGATAATTACTATTTTTTTTAATATCAAAAACTAACATATCGGAATAATACATATTAATACTATTTTTATTTTCCTTCGAATATGATATATATTTTAGTAGTTGTAATACATTATCTTCGATATATGGAATATTATTTTTTTTACATATAATATTTATATCATCAAGTATTTCCGTATATATTTCATGATCTTTTGTCATAAATGTCGAATCATTTTTAATAAATTCTATTAGTTTTGTTAAATATTCATGCTCATTATTATGTTTATAATTTAGTTGTATTTCTTTTCCTTTATTAATAATTTTAAGTATTTCTTTATTATCGGTAATTAAATTATCCATTTTGTTTCCTATAACGACATCAATACCATAATTATTATGTTCAATAGGTGGATTAATACTATATTCATTATTATTATTTATTAGTTTATAACCATACAGATAACCACTGCTGTCAATATTTAAATATTCTATTTTTTTATTATTTGATAATACTTTAAAAATCGGATCATATATATCTTTATATGGAAGATTAAGTATGATATTATTTACTATATCCTTTGCTTTATTTTTTTCGAATTCATAATTTGTTTCAAAATATTCATTATCTTTATTTTTTATATATAATTTAATGTGTTTTGCGTTGGTTACTTTATCCAAATAAGTATCGCTAGTATAATGCATTGGTATTATATACTTAAATATGAAATTATCCATTAATATACATATAGACGCGATATTATTATTAATATCATTATATAAATGATTATATATATTATCAATTTTATCTATTACATATATATTACTGTTATAATAAATACTTAAATCGTCTATATAAATATGACGATTGTACCATTTAAGTAACCCATTGTATTTAATATAGGATTCCTCGGTTTCTACTTTTTTATCAATTTTTTTAGGCCATACGTAATTATACAAATCACTGCATATTTCGTAATATTCATAATTTTTCATGCTATTCCACATAGGTGTTTTTGAAAAACATGGAACACACATATTTTCTGGTGTTTTTTTGAATGATAAAAACATATTTGGATCTGTAGAAGTATATGATGATATTTGACCAGTTGTCATATTTTTAATTTTAATTTTACCTTGTTGATCAGGTATTAATTGACGTTGTATACCTTGGCAACTACGCGAATAAGTTGATCCTTCAGTACCTTCATAACTAAACAATACAGGATCTTCGCCTGCTAACTTTGCAATATTTTTATTTGTTTCATTTAATACAATATCGGTATTTTCATTATTAAATATATAACTCAGAATATTTTTAGTATTTTGAATTTCATTTATATTAACAGCTGCATTAATATCGATAATAATGTTTTCAATTGTATTATAACTTAGTTTGCATGTTACTGTATTCGTAATATATTCGTGATAATTTGTTTTTGCCGATGTATTATATAATTTTAATCTATATGTATTTGGATATATTGGAATTTTAATAATAATACTATTTTGTTTAATTGGTAAAATATTAATAATATTATTATTATCTAGGTCGGAAATTCTAGTAACAAAAGATTTATCATTAGTTTTAATATAAAGTCTTTTTGCATAATTTCTTAAATTTATATCATTATCGGTTAATTGTATATTAAATCGATCGAAAATATCAATTATATATTTAATAACATCATCTATATTTGTTTCATAGTATGGTGTAATATCGATTTCAGAATAATTATTCGTTATTTTGATTTTTGTTTGAATCGAAATATTATTATTTTTTAATATAATTTCAATTTCATTGTTTTTTAAAACTGTATTGGTATCAAAAATTCTGTATTGGTAAATATATAATAGTTTGTTCTTTTTTTTATATTTACATAATATAAGATCATTCATATATGGAAATTCCGATATTATTTTCTGTACAGGAAAATTATGTTCAATATAAAATTTGTTTGAATAATTATATTCATTAGTATTTATTATTGAAGTATTGTATTTAAATGTATTCAATTTCACCAAATTTTTATAGGAATATGGTATTGATGTTTGAATATTTGATGATAATGCGTTTTCATCATAAAGATGTTCGATATTTTGGTATGGTTCATATATTAATACATTAATATCAGTCCATGTAACCGGCATAAAGTAATAATTTGGTGATTTAATGTACTTATATTTGATATTTGTATTTTTAATTTTTTCTAATAAATCATTATTTGCATTATCTATAAATAAATTACTTTGTGATTTGCCTATCAATTCCGCTGCAATCGAAAGATATTGGTAATATGATGGTGTTACTGGTAATATAATTGGTTCGATAACATTAACTGGAATATTTAAATCAACATCTGTAGTTGCAATATCAGTATTAAAAAGTACAAAATTTTGAATATCTTTATTCTCTTTTGTCTTTTCTTTATTTAGGTAACAAACAGTTAATTTATTTAATGTATTGTTATTATATTTGTAAAAAGTAATAGATTTTAGTAAAAACATTTATACATCAATAAAAACAAAAAATGATTATTTTTTAAGATTATGGATATTATGAGCGGTGTTTACTTAACTAACGATAACATTCATGATTATGAATTAGTTGAAGATAATGTAAGAGTTATCTATGTTTCGCCAAAAAATGAGTTAAATGTTCATAATTTTAGTAAAAATGACAAATTTGTTGTTCAGATTCGTAAAAATAGTGAAACTGAAAAATGGGAGAATATTAAAGCAATTGTATTAAGTAAATTATATGAAAACAAAAAAGAAATTAAAGATGAGAATGGCAATGATATTGATGGTCATCATTATAAGATTACTAATTTCAACACCACCAGCACCAACACCAACGCAAATAAGTTGCAATATATAACACCAAAAGAAAAAACACCTCTTCAAATGGCTTTTAAACCGAATGATAGAGAAAGTGTAAAGAAAATTTATATTTTGGATAGTTTGGTTAGAATTGCAATGCAAAAATGTGTTAATGATCTTGGTTTAAAAATGTATATTAACAAAAGACGTCTGGATAAAGATACTTCTAATAATCTTATGGATGTTAAGTTAACATTACCGGTTGAAGACAATTATTATGAATCAAATATGTATAAACCTCAAATTTACTACGTTCCAGCTGGTACTAAAGTATCAGCGGAATATACACAGAAAACCGATTTATTGATTTTAAGACCAAAAATTTATTATGATGATGCTGGTTATATTATCAATAATGAAATTTCAATTACCGAAGAAAATGAAGAAGGACATATGATTAAAAAGATTATTGCTAAATATAATACATATAATAGTTATGGAAAACAAATTAAATGCAAGTATCAAGATTTGCTGGAAATTTTAAAATCAGATAATTTATATACATGTGCTTTAGGATATAAAATCGGATTGGAAGAAAAAGATCAAAAAATCAAGGGATTCACCAGATTCTATATTAACAAACTTATTATTAATATCGATGGTAACCTTCAATACAGAAAGCAAGATAATGACGAAGAATTAGATGACATTATGAATGAATTAAATGATATGACATTTTAATTAATTTATTTTTTTACTGATATGGAATATAATATTGTTAAAGATAATAACGCTGTTCAACGTATAAGAAATAATAATCATGGTAAAGATGTTTTATATGAAATTAAATTATTAACAAAAAATAAAAGTATAATTGATGAAATCAAATCAATTGCGGTTAAATACGGTGCAACATTAATGATCACACGTGATCCGGTATATGCCACGTACATACTTGTTTTTAGTGTATCACCGCTTATTTCGAAACAAATAATTAAATTGTTAAATGCAGGCAAATATAAAAATATGTGTAAGGTTGCTGATAAAAGTTTACAACCATTAATTTCAGCAAGTATTATGAATAGAATGGATATAAATAGATTTATATTATTGCCAAATATGATCAATCCTTTAATTGAGATGGTAAAAAAATAATACTTTAATTAAAATATTCTTTTGATATATATTTATGAACATCAGGAACATATTCTTCCTTAATTGTATTTTTAATATCTTCTGTAATTATAGAATACTCCAATGTCGGTAATTGCTTTTTCATTTCCTCAAACTTTTCATTATTTATAATTTCTTCGAATGGAATAGTTTTGCCATTTTCGGAATCTTTTTTAAATTTATTTCTGTATTCTGTAATAATTTTATCATCATATAAACAACTTGCAACTTCGACACCACCAATTGTTGTTATATCATTTTTAATTTTACCTGTACACATTGTATTACCGTAAGATGAGTATAGTTTTTCGATGTATGAAATAACATCATTAGCATAATCTTTAGTTTTCATATATAATTTCGGATTAAAGATAGGTAAAACAAAATAATAAATGAATGAAGCAAACATTGTTGGTTCACATCTCATTGCAATATTATTATGAATATGACCAATGAAATAACGATTCTGTAATACACTAATTTCGGTTTTATATTCCATGTTTTTACCAACAGTAATATTTTTTACTATTTTTTTCGGGGTAACAACCTTTTTATGTTTAATTTCTTCAATTTCATGTTTAACCTTTGGACGAATTTCATCATTTACCATAATATTTAATGTATCAGTAATTTTATCCATAATAGAATATAATTCATTATATGTTACATATGATTCACCTTTTTGATTATCAATAATATTATCCTTATCGGTTTTAAATAAATTATTAAGTTCACTAATAGATTTAAGTAGTTCACCTGACATAACATATTTATTCTAAAAATTCATTTTTTATTTTTATATGATATGATACCATCATTGAATAGAATTGGTTTTTACGATACAAAATATATTGATGATATAAAATTAAAAAATCATTATGATTTACTTTCGTCTCAAAAACCCCCTATTGATATTATAATTGATGATATATTACAAAATAAGAGTAAAGTATATATATTAAAATCAACTACAGGATCCGGGAAATCAACTGTGTTTATCGAAGCATTATTTCGGAATAAAATGAAACATGGAATAATGATTTGTACACAACAAAGAATTGCAATAGCAGAAGATACTTCTCAAAAAACAGTAAATTTATATCCAAAAACATTTAATATTAAAAATACAGGTTTTAAAACCGGTAAATCGCAACATATTATAGAAAAAAGACCAGGATTGTATTTTATGACTACACAAATTTTAAATAATATAATAATGAGTATGTCTGCAGATGAATTCGGTAGAGCATATCCTATTGTAATTATCGATGAAGCACATGAACCATTAACCGAAATTATTATCGCAATGATGTTAATTCGTGATTATTTATTAAAACATCGCAATAGTCCATTTTGCCCATTATTTGTATTTATGTCAGCAACACTTGATCCATATGTTTTTGGTGAATATTTAGAGGTTGATATATGTGATCCCAAAAATTGTGGATATGTTACAGCACCCTATAATCATGAAATTGTTAAACATCATTTAAACCCAACAACCGCATCGAATAATTTAACAAACGAAATAGTAAAAACAACTATAGAAATTTTAACTGAAAAAATTGATTGGAAACATAATGCAAATGATATTTTAATATTTTTACCAGGATTAAATCAAATAACACAGACTATTCAACAATTAAATAGATATATACCAAATAAATTAAAATCTAAAATTGATATAATATCATATATGAGAAATGATGTTATTAATAGAACAGAAAATTGGAGCAAATTTACAAATATAGAACATAAAAACAATTTTGTTAGAATTATTATTTCTACAAATTTATTAGAAAGTGCTGCAAATATCCCGACCCTTAAATATGTTATTATCTCGGGGTGGGCAAAAAGAAATATTAAATATCCATATACAACTAAACCGGCAATGATATTGAATCCGATTGTCAAAAGTTCTCTTATTCAGCAGATTGGACGAATTGGTCGTTTTCAAAGCGGTGATAGTTATTTAATGTTTGATGAAAAAACCGAAAATATATTACGTGATGAAGTTTATCCATCTACATTAATAGACCCAAATATATCATTAACATTTTTACAAATACTATTAAATAAAAAATACCAAATCGAATTAAATCAAACATTTAAAGATGCTATATCTATATTAAAATTACAAACATATAATTATGTGATTGATTTGGTGAATGATTTGAATGTAATGAATCCTCCTTCTTTCGATGTATATTTAAGTATATATAATGAATTAATACAGAACAATTTAATAACATTTGATAGTAGATTGAGTATATATAGTTATTTACTTTCAAAATTATCAGGATTTTATCTAAATGTTGTTGTTATAATAAATAAATTATTAGCATGGAATCTGCACATTGATGAGATATCAACAATTATTGCACTATATGAAGAAAATATATCTACTTCTTTATATCCTGATATTAAAATAGAAAAAATTAGAAATGATATTATTAATTTGTTATCAGGTAACGAAAAAAATAATTATTACTATAAACGAATTTATGAAATACGTGAACTATTATTAGAAAGCGATATGATATTTAATCAACATACATTGACTATGTTTGATGATTCATCGCGTGTTGATTATGTTTTATTTGCTCTATCTAAGATATTCCAATTAGAAATTGATCAAAAAATGAAAAATATTATAGGTAAAGGAGAACCAGATTATTATATGGATTCGATACAGGAAAAATTTTTAAAGGTTTGGAAAATTACACCAGATGTTATTCCAACTGTTGTTAATTCAAATGTTGAAGATAATTTATACAAAGATTTAAAATCTGAAATAAATAATATTGAAAGAAAATTAGATAATATTCCGAACCGTGTATATAATTTTAAACGCAATTTATTAGATAAAGGTAAATTATTGGTTGATAACATTAAGGCTGAAACTCCTACAGGAGAATTAAAAACGGTACGTGGTGGTGTTAAACAACTTGAAATTCTTCGTTTTATTGAAGAAAATACGGATACACCATTTGAAAGAATATTTCACGGTGCTTCATTTCCTAATGGTGGTGTTATTATGACTAATAAATATTATCCTAATATGGATTGGTTTGCATCCAGTTATATCGAAGAAAATGAATTCAAAGATAAAAAGAAAAATAAATTCAGATATCTTACTGATGAATATGGAGTTTCAGATAAATATCCAGAAAAATTTAGTTTTGGCAATCATGGTGGAAATGTTTTAAATCCAAAAGAATGTTATAAAATTGCTGAAGATATGACAAAATATTTTAAAGGTAAAAAAGCATCTATTTCGTGGAGTGATATTGGTATATCAACCGAAGGAGATGATGAAAATCGTGAAGAACATCATATTGATTTAATAAAAATGCAATTATTTTTGGGATGTTTAACATTAGAAAAAGGCGGTGCTTTTGCAGGAAAAATGTTTAGTTTATATGCACACCAGACAAGATCTATAATGTATCTTATGACGGATTTATTTGATAAAGTATTTGTAGTCAAACCCTTTGCCTCACGTGTATCAAATCGCGAGCATTATCATATTGGAATTGGTTACCATCCAGAAAAATTAGATAAATGGATATCTTACTTTACAAGTAATAAATATCTTACATATGATGAAAAAAAGTATGATTGTTTTGACAATTTAAATACTACCAGAACACGCGATGGTATAAATCAATTATTATATATTATTGATAATATATCGAAAAAAATTAAGAAGGTAGAAAAAACAGATAATATAAATAAATATATCAACTATTTAACCAAATAATGTGTATAACATTTATTGCAATATAAATTATTTTTTAAATTATTATCCAATATTATTTTAAAGGTATTATTTCCACATTTAGAACATTTATATTCATCCGATACAATAGTCATATTTTTTGGATCTTTAACTATATTTTTAATATCTTCGTATTCTAATGTTGTTTGTGTTTTAGTTTTACCTTCTTCGAATAAAACAATTTTTTTATATATTATACTTTTATTACATATTGTACATTGCCCATTGTGCTGCACTACATTACCGCATTCACAAATACGTGAATTCCAATTCATTACATTTACAATAAAAAAATTAAATTTCTATTTATTATTTATTATTTATTGCATCATTATACTTCTAGCGGTTGTATCTACGGCGTTCATGCCGGTCTGTACTTTAATAGGATCAAGATTTTGTGCATTTTGTGTTGCAATATCAGAATAGTTTCTGTCATATACCTGTGCCTTTACAATTGTATTGTTTCCGGCTGTGTAGTTTTCATTACCCATAAAAGTATTCCAAGCCCATCTAATAAGCATAAATATAATAATGAAAATTATTATTGTAAACATAATTACTAGCATTGATAACATAAATTGACTTAATTTACTTTTTTTAAGTTCACCATAAGCTTCTTTAACACCTGATGTTGTAGTATCCTGTAGTCTACGTAAGCGATTTTGAATATCCATAGTTCTGATTTTTTCATTTAAAAAGTAAAAAATAAAATTTTTTAATATTACTGTATAATGTCAAATATTAAAGTATATAAATTTCAACATTATAGTGTTATTGAAAATCCATTATATAACGATAACGAGTTATATACGACAATTGTTAATGTAGAAAATGATAATTTAAAGAAGTATTACGTATATAATGAAGATATCGATGTTAATATTGAAAAATTTAAATCCATATTTTATATTACATATCGTTGTCGACAATATAATAAAAAATATTTGATTATTGATAAGCTACACCAACATTTTGTAGATTTTGAATTAAAAAAAGCCGATTCAATATATATCGGTAACAGTGTTTTTAATAATGGTGAAGAAGATATTATTAACATTAATATATCACCCATAAATGGTATTGGATTAAAATATCCTGTACAATTATATTCATATATAAACCAATTAGGATTAATTTATGCAGCACCATATGATAATAAAATCGAATATACACATTTAAATTTAGAAGATCTTCATATGATTCAAAAAAGAATTGATTGGTTAGATATACTAAATAATGCAACAATCCCTGACAGTGTAGAAAATATAAATAAGATGGTTAAAGATATTATATACAATGTAGATAAACATGGTTTACTTGTAGAATTAAAAATCACTATTAATCCAAATAATTGGGTTAAAAAATCTCAAACTGATTTAATTAACATTGAACCATACCTGTTATCAATAATTGCTGGCGATGAATGTGTAAAATATAATAATAAAATATATAAATATAAAGATTTGATTAAAAAATATAAATTTTCAGAATCAGAATATATTCAAATTTTATATGATATATGATGTTAAAACCAATTAAAGTTATTAAATTTGTTGATAAGAATTGGAAAAATATAAAATCAAATTTATATTTAGTCGATAACCAACTTATATTATTGAAATCATTCGAAGATTACTTATCAATATTGATTTATAATAATCTTCTTTTATATCCATATATCGAAATATCAGATGATAATACATCGATAGAATTGAAAGTATTTAACGAAAATGATGAAAATTATAATGATTTTATTAATTTTAACTATATAGAATATATACAAGATTATATAATCAATGGTTTAAATAAATTATTATCAGTATCAATAAATTTTGAATATAATTTTTATAATATTATCGAACAAATTAAAAAAATTAAAGTTACCGCGTTAAAGAATGCTTGTCGAAAAAAATTAAAAGATATGTCGAATAATAAATTGGATATCAAGACCATAGATAATATTGATGTAAATAAATATCAAAATATTTTAAAACCATATACAAAAATCAATACAAAAATGTTACAATATAATAGTAAAAATTTTAATGATGTAAATATATTTTCGAGTGATTATTTTATACAGCAAAAAATTACTAAGGCAAGTAATAATTATATCACAGGATTATATTATATTATTGTTCCTAATAAATATAAAAATGATGAATTCTTGAAAGATGTTAGTAATGTTTTAAATCTTGAAGTATCATATTTTGGTGATAAAAGTTATTATGGAAGTAGTAAAGATAATAATATAGGATCGTTATTTGGTGACAATAATTCTATAATTATATCTAATGGAATATTGCAATATACAAATGGTATTAATAACGAAAAACAATATTGTGAATGGATAGATTATATAAATAAAAAAATACAATATATTTTAAATAAAAATTATAATAAAACAAATTATTTAAATATATCTGATAAAAAATGGAATAAATATATCGAATATTGGAATAAAGTTAAAGGATCCGCAAAGGTTATTATTATATTACATGGTAATATACAATATTATCAAATGATATATGATAATAATATTAAAAGTTTTAAATTATTATTGGGAAATGACGAAAGTTATTAAAATTAATAATAAAAATCCAAAAATACAAATCACGTTTCCAGTTGGTTTTTTAACAGATATGAGTCGTGATTCACAACTAGCACATTTAACCGAACATTTATTGTTTGATATTGATATTAAGCCGGATGATATTTTATTAAGTTTTAATGCATATACATCGACATATTGGACATCATATTATTTGGAAATGACAAATTACGATAGATTGGTAAAAATAATATCAAATGCATTAAATAATGGATTTGGAAATATAAAAGAATCTAAATTTGAATTCGAAAAAAGAAGAGTATGTAATGAAATGGTTTCTGTTGATAATCACATTGGTACTATACCAAAAATATTACAATCTGCTTTTCCGAAAGATAGAGGTTATATTCATCATAATATGTGGACAATTGGTAATGAAAACATAAATATGAATATTATACCAATAGAACTATATAATAATACACTTACAAATAAAGATATATACAATTTTGTCGAAAAATATTATCGAGAACCAGTTATAATAATAGGTTCTCCAGATAATAAAATTACTGATGATATGGAAGCAAGTCTGATGAAATTATTAAATTCAAAATTCTTTCGAAAAAAACAAAAATATATACATCCAAAAAAATTATTGTTTCCTTCATTATCATTAATACAATCAAAAAAACATAGTAATAATATACAACCATATAAAATGTATTATATTTCTAAATTAGATCCGGCTGTTTATATCTCATTATTGGAAAATTTATGCGAGTATTATTTAAATGAAATGGCTGTTATTAGAAATGTAGACAATACAGTTAACTTGATATTTCTTTTTAATAATGTAAAAAATAAATTGTTACAATTACTAGAGTTTGATAATTTTGAACAGTTTCAGCAGGATTATTTTAATGACTTGCATGTTATATATAATATAGCGGATACATCTCGTTTAATATTCGATGATGATATGAAAAATAATTGGAAAAAATGGTTAAATAATGTAATCAATGAGCTATAGTAAATTCTTTTATCATTTGCTGAGTTACTAACTTACCATTATTATATATTAATAGTAAAATTCGTTCTTCAGGTATATTCATATTAATATCATTATCAACAACTTTAATTTTTTCTAATATATCTTTATCTTCATTTTCTATTGCTATAACAAAATCTTGTTTATTTTTTTTATTCTCTATAATTTTTGATAATAACATATTTTTTTCATTATCAACAAAAACAGTATTTTTATCTAAATTAATAATAATAGGCTTGGATGCATCATAGGAATTTTTGCCTACCTTTATTTTTTTTGGCTCACAATATTCGATTGATATATGTTCGGTTGCTTTATTATCCTTATATTTGATAATAAAATACAAGATACATATCGTAATTACAATAAATGTTATGTATTTAAATCTCATTATACAATAATAAAAAAATAATATGTTTAAATTATACCAATTAAAGTAGGTGAAATTAATTCAATTAATTTTTCTGGACATCCGCCATTTATATATATTTGACGATAATCTTTAATTTCATTATTATATATAATATTGTTTTCTCCGATTTCTTTTTTTAAATATTCTACAAATCCTTTTTTATCATATAATCCGTCCAATGGAATTCCGTTTGGTGTTCTGATAGGTTTCATTACATTTAATATAAAAAATTAAATTTTTTATTACTTGCGATATGGACACATCGATCCCGTATCAATTAATTGATTATATAAATCTGCGTTTGAAGCAAAAATTTTACTTTCTTCTTCGACATTTAATCCATTTAATTTTTCCGATATAATAATATCTTCTGTACCATCATCATATATATTTGTTATATGACCAATAACATCGTTTGTCATCATAAAATATTTATAATCTTTACCATAATGTTCCTTTAATCCTTTATATGCTGCAGTGGAAAGATAGCCTTTTTCAATTTCATTGGTATCAAAATCAATGTATTCATTATTATCGATTAAATCGTATAAACGCATTGCTTTTGATTTTCCACGTTGTTTACTTTTTTTATTATTTTTATACATCGCATAAATTTTACTGTTAGGTGATTGTGTGGATTTAATTGCGCTGATATATGGTGATATATTAACTGTTTTATTTTGAATTTCATACTGATCTTCCCACCATTCATCGATAATTTTATCACCAAGAAGATAAGGAGTCTTCTTAAATGTTGATTTACTATGACACGATTTCTCGTTATATGGTTCTAACATACGAATTGCATTGAATTTATGATTTTTACGTAAAAGACCAGATACCATTACTTTAACCTTAGGATGCTTTGATGCAGTAATATATAAAGATGCTGCTAATAATTTATAATCATTATTATTCATTTTTAAAAATTTTTGCATTGCGAGATGTCTGTTGATACCGTCATTTGATTTAGAATAATTATCTACGATATGTCCCTTTACTGGTTTTTCGATTTTCTTTTTATCATCTTTAAATCCTGATTTTGGCATTTCATCATTTATTTCATATACAGCATGACCATTATTATTAGTCCATATTAATTTAGCGTTAACACCATCTTTGGCATCCGCACCTGAACTAATTGTGATTATACCTTTTTTATCTTTTTCGATCCATCGTAATGTTTCATCATAAAAACGATAAAGATGGCTTGCAATAATATTATCTGCATCGATATATCTTTTACAAATATATGGAACCATACCTTTATCGAATTCCTTTTCATTCTTGAAATTTATTTTTTTTGGATTAATAAATATAGTTGTCGTTGGTCCAGAAATATAATTCAAGAAACCAAACGATACAAAATTTTTAAATAATTCAGGATATTTATCAGAAATATATTGATATGCTAAATTAATCATATTACATTCAATATATTATATAAAAAAAATTTTTTTATAATAAGTTAAATTATATATAAAATACAAATTGCGATTATATAATTTTATAATATATATCAATATTTATTTTTTTTTATTCATATTGAATACTTGATGAGCAGCGAAAATTATTTAAATATATTAAAAGAATATAAGTATATTAGTGAAATAGATACATTTGATATTAATACAGCTGTGTATATTTTAGAAAAGCTTGTAAAATATAGAAATATAGTTGATAGTGCATCTAAAAATATTTTTATGTCATTATATAGTCATTCGTATAATGATGAAACAGGTTTTTATATAGATGAATTACACAAATCAATTAAAAATGTAAAAGATAAAATATATACATGGTACATCGATCAACAACCCTGTATTAATAATGTTATTGAAATGTTAAGAAATAATGATAATATTGACAAAATAAAGATCGAAATTAATCATATTATTAATGAATTACCACAAAAATATTTCAATATAGTTTATTCCAATTATATTAAACTTTTAAATATTGATAATTTAGATTTACATCCAACAATTCATGGATATATTTTAGATATATTATGTCTTGCCAAAAACAAACCAGTTAAATCCGTTATGGGTGGTGCTGAAAAAAAATATATTGAATATAAACCAATTAAAGTAACAAATACTAAGGAAAAGTATATTAAAGAAAGACAAGATATTCATATTAATGTAATCAACAAAATTCTTAATTCATTAAACGATGTTACTGATAAAATCAAATATATGACTAAAAATACTGATAGATATATATTTGATTTTTATAGTACACCTTCGATGGAATCTTTTAAGGATGCAATCGAAATGGCTATGATTACTGATATTAAAGAATTATCAAAAATTACTTATTTAACAAGCCAACATTCATCAGACTCTAAAGCTGTGCGTTTTAAAAATATTGTTTCTAATATCATTGACAAAGGTAAAGAAATAAAATCCTTAAAGGAATATAATGGTTTAAATTCTAAATTTAAGTCCAATTTCGAAGGTATTATAAGCGATTATAACAATATGCTTAAAGAACTAAAAATAGGTAATGAAAAAATTACACAACTTGATAAAACATTACCTGACTTAACATATTATAATGTAGGTAATACGTTTGGTGATGATTGGATTATGAATACCGATGGTGTTGCTAATTATACAGGCAATGTTCATTATCTATATTCACAGGCTATTAAAAAATTTATAAACAAGGTTATTTTTAGTATTTCTACTAAAATCTCACGCAAAAATTATGCTGTCATTCTAGATGCAATGGAAGATAATACAAAAACTACTAATGAGTATATAAAATATTTAATGGAAGAAGAAGAAAATACATTTAAAAGTTTTACAGAACATTTAAAAATCAAAAATATTTTAATGACTAATACTTTAAAATCTAAATTTATTAATGAATTATATGATAAGAAGATTAAATCATATAAGAAGTTATTCGAACATTATATTATTCCAATCAATAAAATTACTGGTTACATTGCAAAGAATAATCTTTATGACCAAGGATATGGTGATGAATTAAAGAAATTATTTGTTAATTATACTATGACTCGATACACCAATGATCAAATGCAAAAAATCAAAACTATTTTAACTGATATTAAAAAGCTTGATTCATATAAAGATATTGATATTGGTAAAAATAATCAAGATTTCGCAGTTGCTGTTAATAATTTTAGAAAAAGAAATACATATTTGAAAGAATTTTATCAAATTAATAATACCTGGAAGCAAATGTTATCTATGTATAATGTATTGATTAAAGATTCTGGTGTGAAATTAGATGTAGAAGCAGCTAATAATGCAATCATGGATTACTATATTTATGGTAAAATAATATTAGAAATAAATGGATCTAAAAATATTATAGGTGGTGTTGAATTACCGAAAGAATTATTATCAGCTATAACACATACACAACGTGATAATGTTCTCAGAGGAATACCTCCTGATAATATACCAGATGCAAAAGAATCTAATGATACCTTCTTGTTAGATGCGTTGAGAAAAAGAAGAAAAGCGATAACAGAATCTGATTCTGATTCTGATTCTGATTCTGATTCTGATTCTGATTCTGATTCTGATTCTGATT
>CAZJHB010000001.1:113138-186637 GCA_964545685.1 uncultured Candidatus Peribacteria bacterium
CCGATAAAGATATTGATCTTTCGGATGAGTTTAAATCAATTAATGAGGAAATGTACAAGTTAACATCTAAATTATTTGATAAAATAAAACATTTGTGGTTCATGAGAAAACAACCTAACCCTACTGTAGCAGACACGCGTGCATTCTATATTGTTGGTCAAGCTTCTATAATTAAAAGATTACAATCTATTACAAATAATGCAGATATAAAACAGTATATTGCTTTTCTTAACAAACGAGTAAAAGATTATGTTAAGTATTATATAAATGATAAAGGTCATATTGATGATGAAAATTATAATATTATGATGACTACTAAGTATATCGAGATGTATTATATTAAAAAATATTATGAAGTATTTGGTTATATAGATGAAATGAAAAAATTGGAAAAAATATTGGATCATGACATATCCGGATATCAATTTGTAAACAATTATTTGCTTGATATGGATCTCAGTAAAGATATTAATACTTATATAGATAGTCATCCGGTTATTGTACAAGCAAAACCTGGTCTATTATTTAAATTACCGGTGGAAGATGCACCTGCACCACCTGCACCGGCAGTAGTACCTGTGCCTGCACCTGCACCGGCAGTAGTACCTGTACCTGCAGTAGCACCTGCACCGGCACCGGCAGTAGCACCTGTACCTGCACCTGTGCGTCCAATGATTCCATTGCCTGCTATACCCGCAGCAATGCCTGTTACTGGCTCAGTAAAAATAAGTAAAAAAGAAATACATGATATAATTGCTAATGTTTTAAATGAATATGGAATTAATATTGCAAATTTACCAGAATTAATAAATCGTTGCATAAGTCCAAAATGTGATGATGTTGATATTTGTCATGAACTTAATAAACTTAATGATGAATTGAGTATTATGTTCAATGATATTATACACGAAAAATCAGAGAGAAAATCTGCTATTAAAAAAGTTAACAAACGAATTGCAAAACTTTCATTATATGTAAAAAATTTAATAAAACCAGCCAAAACTTTCTCTACATATAATACTATTGATTATTTATTTGATCAGACCAAGGAGGTTATTTATTTCACTATTGTACAGTATTATATTATGAATAACAGAGATTATAACAACAACTATTTACAACGCATTATTGTGGGTGGTAAAGAAGAATTAAAGTATGAAAGTAATATTGCTACAAATATGAAGATTAATCCTGATCAAAATAAAATTTTAGCATCTTTAATTTGGATGATTAAATATTATAATGAAATAGAAAATACATATGGCAAGGAATCTGCGAATGCGACTAAATATGGTTTTTATATTTATTTCGATATAATTAAAACCGACCCATTTTATCATCTTTACAATACATTAAAGGGAAATAATACTGTATCACAATATGATCTTACTGTTTTGAATACTTATATTAATAATATATGGATTAATACAGTCGGATCGACTAATGATGAAAAATATAGAAATATAAATGCTAAATTTATAGAATCGATGATGAAATTCCTAACTATTCGTCGCGTAGGAACAGAACAAAAAGTCGATACTGATGTATTGCGTTTCAATGATATTCTACCAACTAAATCTGGTATGGGCACAGTTGAATATGACTATAATATCAAAAATATTAATGATGTAAAATTAAGAGGATTTATTGATGATATGGTTAATAATATTAATGTTAAAATATTTAGCATGAACTATAAAAATGTTAAAGATGTTGTTGATAACAAGTTAAACAATCTTGATAAAATTATGAAGCGTAAAGAAACATCCGAAAGATTCGGAGAATTCCTCAAGTTTATTAATGATGAAACAGATGAAGCAATTCCATATAGTTATAATCAGGTATTTATTATTGATTTAATTTTACCGGTTATAAAAATACTAGAATCATGCAATAATTTACTTAATAATAATTTGATTTTTGTTGATAATAAAATTAATGTGGATAATATTATTAATATAATTGATAATAATATGTTTACTGTTTATAATAAAGACAATGATACGGTATATTTTACACTTACAAACTTTAAAGATATGGTAATTAATTTAATAGATAGTTTGAAATATATAATGAATAGTTATAGAAGTTTATTTGATGAATCAAGTTATAAATCATTATTAAGTTATGTAAAATCATACATGGATAATAAAAATAAATATGTTGAATTACCTAATGAAGTACTTGTTGACAAAATACATACTTCTATATTACTCAACACACTCGATGCTTATAAGATCGATGTCAAACGTGATATAGTAACTATTGATCAACCAATATTTAATATAGTTAAAATAGAAGAAGGAAGTAAAATAAATGAAGTAATACACATGGCACGTAGTATGTATACAACAGATGACTGGGATCGTATTACAAACAATACATTGCATAAAGCAACAATTATCAATTCGCGTGGTGTGTATGATTTATGCTATATGTTTAATATAAAACTTTCACAATTTATTTATAGTAATTTGCATATTATGGATAATAAATATAAGGGGTATGGTCCTTTATTTAATGATATTTATAATATTCCAGAGATGAAATATATATTCAATAGATCAACATATAATAACGATGATTTATTCAATAAAATTAATCCGCGCGGTGGACCTGCACTTGCAATGAATACAAATGATTTAATTTTCCAAGATTCACTTGAATATAGTAAATCAATATTTGGTTTTAATAATATAGCAGCAATATATAACATAGCAAATTATGATCGTTTTAAATATGAATATCAATCATTGGCTCCAAACGATCAACTTAATTTACTTAATAATATTGGTAAATTCTACCAAGATATTAAAATTTATGTCGCACACTTAAAATTCTCTCATCATGACTATAAGCGTGAAATTAATATTTTAGAAAATATGTTAATGGTAATTGAAAAGCATTATAATTTGATTGATGCCAATATAGCAAAAACAGTTAATTTTGAAAATAAAATATCACAATTCGAATCATATAAGATCGGTAATCAAATTTATGATTTTAGTAAAATCATAATGCCTGTATCTTATATATATGATAGTTTTGATATTACCTATGATTATAATTATGGATCAAACATTAAACAGGTTTACAACAATATGTTCAGATGGGCAATTAAAAACAACGTTGGACATCAAAGCAATTACAGTGTTGCTGATATAAAAGATTTCCCATGGCATGAATATATATTAACACGTATTAATACGAATTTATTAGATGATCTTAAAATAGCTGATAATGTATTTACTTCGATTATTACATCTATGGGCAAGTTGTTTATGTACAACAAAATAATCGGAACTAACGAATATCGTGATATTCAAGTAACCACCAACCTATTTGGTGGTAACGATAGTCCCATTAGTGAATATTTCGATAATATTAAAATGTCAAATGATGCCATTAATGATAAAATTAATACTGTAAAGGAAAAATTTATTGAATTAAATAACATTGTTGGTGAATTGGAAACGATGCATAGTGTAGATCAAAATATTATTACGGAAATTCAGAATAGATATACTGAATTATCGCAAGAAAAAGAAAAATTGGAAGATGAAAAAATTTTCATGGAATCCAAATATGCATTATGTAAAAATGTAGTTGATTTATATAAATTATATAATAATAATGTTTCAACTTCTCGTGAGAAGCATCAAGTATTTACATACCTGCCATTCTTAATGATAGTTATTAAAACTATGAGACCTGTAGTTGATGCATGTAAAATGAATATTGATAATATTCCTGCTTCATTTGATTATATAAGTAATGAAATATATCCATCGATAAGAAATGCATTTATGAATAATTTAATTAATATTTGTAATCAAAGTCCTGATATTAAAAATAAAATAACCGAATACTATATAAATATTATTGCGAATTCTAAAGATGATATGAAAATAATGGGAGGTGTGCAAATTAAACAAGATGATATCACTTATAAAATCCTACCAAGTATGAGTGATTGGAATAATAATTTTGCTCGGGTTAAATACATTGTCGATAGACTTTTAGTAAAATATGATAAAACAAACTTTACAGAAAAGAGTATTGATGCACGTGGCAACAATATATCAACAATTAAAATGGAAAAGATGGGTCAATACATGTTTGCGTATAACCAGATTTCTCCAATTAATATCATGATTATGATGCGTAATATAGCTTTTGGTTATTTGTACATATTCGGTGATAATGCAAATCAAATAATAAACAAATCTCCTAATTATAGTAAATTGAATACAAATATATTTAATAATATTATTACATTAAATAAAAAATTCGATAGAAATAATATGATTATTTCATTTAAAAGAACAGATTTACCAAATTATATTCAAGATGGCAATGATTTATATATTAAATTCTTATCAGTAGTTAAAACATACATTGGACAAGAAAAAATAAATATGATTTCTGATAATATCAGTAATACTGAAAATGTAATTGAT
Organism: uncultured Candidatus Peribacteria bacterium; assembly: GCA_964545685.1. Classification (GTDB taxonomy): domain Bacteria; phylum Patescibacteriota; class Gracilibacteria; order BD1-5; family UBA6164; genus CAZJHB01. The sequence continues at coordinate 117,599 of CAZJHB010000001.1, forward strand.
TATATAATTTAATAAATAAAATTTTTTTAATTTAATGAAAAAAACATTTTATGGATACAACAACATTGAGTATTATTCTTGTGATAATAATTTTTATAGTAATAATTTATTGGATATTTATGAGAAATAAACCCGAAAACATGGGTGGTGATATAATGTTACCGAGTACATTGCATTCAACTGGTGAAATACAACAACCTAATGAAACGAAAGCTACAAAAAATTTAATAACCAATATGTTAAGCGTTGCTACACCTAAACAGTTGCTTTCTCCTGAGGAAACAGAACAGGGTTATCGTATAAACCAACTATATGGTTCAGATGTATCAAAACAATCATCTAACATAAGTACACCATTAGATCCCATCAAGGGCTTTACAAATGATGAATATATAAAATCATTAGTAAGCAACAACAATATTTAAACATATATATAAATCAATTGCATAGTTTTTTAAATCAAATATAAAATTCTTGTCATTTTTTTCAATATTATTTAATGTATCATCCATTAAAGTAATTATTCGATGAATTGTTTTTTTAATATATGAATCAGTATACCAAACAGTTGAATAATATTTAAATTCATTATTTAAATTAGGTACAATAATTGTTTTTATATAATTGTATACAATATTAATTGAATTTTTAATAGATTTTTGATTAAAATAATATTCTCTGTATATATTATATATAATTGATGCAATATTATTTCGGTATATTTCAGAATAATCTTTTAATATTGTTTTTAGTTTACCTTTTGTTGATATAATCATAACATTGGCATCGGGATATAATCCTTTTTTACATTTAAATAAATTCTTTTTATAATACATTGATTTAATATAATCTTCAGCATTTGAATATAATTTTGCTGTTTGTTTCTTAATATCAGCACTAGTTAAAGTATTATCTTGATCTATAATTAAACTGTTATATTCATATTCGTATAATTCGCTAATAATATATTTAGCAAATGTTTTAATAACTTTTTGAAAATAATAATGATAACTTGGTTTATATATTTTGTGTATAGTCCAATTAGAAATATCTGGTTCATCAGGCAGTTTACCGTTTAAATAAAAATCACGTATATGTCGAATTGTTTCATTAACTTTAATATAATCGGCAGAAGTTTCTCCTAAATCCGGCACTACAAATCGCAATTTATCATTTTCTTTAATATCACTACATGGATGGTTTTCTTGTTTCATTCTAGCAACTAATTCCAATACATTATTTTTAGATTCAGTTGAATATTTTTGGCTCTTTGCCAAATCTACAACAGGTATATCATCAAATGTTTTTGTAAATTTATCAATAATAGCAAAAACTGTTTCGGTCATATTTTTAACATTACCGGATAATAATTCTTCAAAGAATCCTTTTTGTAATGTTTGAATATACGGCTGACAATCTCGTCTAACTACTTCATATCCCTTTGATTTAATATTCTTATCCTTAAAACTTGGTTTAAGTTTATTATATTCTTCTGGCATCATATTGTCAAAATCATCAACAGTTATATAAACATATCGTTTCTTTTCTACCGCTACATACATACGTCGTGCCATCGCCTCAACATCCATTCCAACACGAGTGCGGTTAATAATATTTGTTAATAAATTTTTCATTACATTACGAAGTATATCAAGTTTATGCATTGCATCATAATCGTTATTCTTATGTAAATTATTTAATTCAGTTGATTTAAAATATTTGGAATCAGTATCACCATATACAACTTCACATGTTACTTTAGTAATACGAACAACAGGAATATCATGTATAGTATAATCATTACTAATGATGTTATTATCTTTTAATTTTTTAATCAATAATTCAACATTTTCTTTCGATTCATTTGATAATTGTTCTTTAAATGTACTATCATATTCTATGTTATATCTATAATCATTTATATTATCAATCAATTCAATCGAATAAATAACTTTATTGTTATAACCATTAATCAATTGATCTATTGTTTTTAAAGCAACAGACGGTGTAATTGTAATAACATTTGACTCAATACTGTTTTTTAGAAATGTAATTAACATTCTTCCAATATAAGTGATGGTACCACCCGTTTTTTTATCAGCACAGCTAAAATTAGCATCCTGTAGTTTACCATATAGAGAATTCATAATTTCTTTAACTTTTTGTTGCCTGATATTAAAAATATTTGCTTTAATATAATCTCCTTCCTTTATGCATTCAGAATGCAATTTTCTTAAGTGATTACGAAAATCCCATAAATATTGCATTGTTCTACCAAAGAATGAATTTTCAATACCTTCAATAAAGTATGTTTTTTTGAATCTATTATTTTCTCGATTATATTCACAATAATATTGCTGAACAATAAATACTTTTCCAGATTCAATATGTTTGAGTTTATATTTAAACCTTTCACCAAGATAGTCATTTATCTCAGTTTTTTCTAAACATTCATAACCATACAATTCTGGATATTCGATAATAATTCCATTAACACGACATTGTGGTAAAATATTATATCCAATATTGATTGATGGATACATAGAATTAAAATCCAAACCAGTTACATTTTCATGCATACCAGGATGCTCAACTGCAACTAAACCGGCAACAATTCTTTTATTTCGATTAATACATACATTTTTTACATCCTGTAATAAATAACCGTGCTCAAATGCTGAATTTAAATATCTTATTTCTGTCATTTTTCCTCCAGCTCTCAACGCTGCATCTTCAATAGTATATTGACCAATGAATGCATTTTCCATAAGCATTGAATATATCTTATAACCTTCGAATAGCGCTAATGTTGCACATACATCACCATCGTTATATGTATTAATTAATTGTTTTTTATTATTATCATTGCTATAATATATATTAAACATTTCATTGTATGTTAATCCAGTTTTATCAGCTTGCAGTTCTGGGTTTCTAATATCTTTAATATTATATCGCTTACACATACCCGATAGGGTAGATGCTCCCAGACCATCACATCCTTTTGGATCCAAACGTTTAATAAATAACATAACATCAATAAATAATCTACCAGGTGTTTGTAATACAGTCAAATCTTTGATCATTTTACCGTATTCACCTTTAGCGCTTGATGATTGTATTTTACATAAATATCTTGATATTTCGTTTTTAGATATTTTATTATTCATATATTTCTTTTTATTTAAATTATATCTAGATAATAAGAATTCTAACTGATCATTAATATTTAATTGTTTAGATCTTTCATTTATATAATTAATATCGAATTGTTGACCATTAAAATCACATACAATATCGCAGTACATCATATCAAGCATATATGCCCATATAAGAATACCAATAGCTTCTTTGTCAGAAGGATAATTCACTGTACAATAATCTTTATGTGGTTCTGTTACAAAATCAGAAAATACTATTGAAAATAATAAATTATCTTCATCTGTCCATTTAAATGCTATTGCATTACTAAATATTTTATTCGTTTTAACCATAGGATCTAAACCCAATGTTTCAATATCATATGCTCCGATTAAAGCTATATTTGGTAATTCACATGTATCAAATTTTTCAATGTCTTCTTCATTATTTATATAATATGTTCTTTTAACTTTAGCAAAAGTTTCATCATGATTTAATATAGTTGCCTTATCTGCTTTAAATTTAAACCAACCACATAACGAAATTTGATTTCGTTGTGAATAGTTATAAAACCATTTATTATCACTAATAAAAATCGAATGTCGAATAGGTGACTTATTTATTAATCTATCATATGCTTCATTGCGATATATTGGTTCTTTTTCTATAATATTGATATATAATTGCTTTGAAAGTTCAATTGCTTTCGATAAAATCCATCTATATGATGAAGATATTTTCAAATAATTAAATTTTTGATAAGGAAAACAAGCCATACCATCATGCATTTGTTCAATAGTTATACTATATTTTCCATGATTATATGAACCAATTTCATTATTGATCACTCGTTTACAACGATTTAAAAATTCTTTGGGATCCATTCCATGTGGTATGACGCAATAAAAATATTCTGGTTTCGTGTTTATAATAACCGATATAGGTTCTTTATATTTTGTATGACCCAGTAATTCAATACAATTTTTATAATTATATTTTACACTAACGGGCATAAATGCATTAAATAATATTTCGTTATTTTCTTCTATAATGCTTTCATGATTCCAGTATGTTGTATCCATTAAATCCTCTAGTTTTGGTAACTTCCGAAAATCTTCATATTTTTTAATCGAAATAACTTTATTGTTAAACATATCATATATTATTATAAAAATCAATTTTAAAAAAAATATTTATATGATTATATATGTACTAAATTTAAAGTATTTGCATTATGTAATGTATCATATATCGTTTTATATAATACATTAAAATTATTCAAATATAATTGATATTCTTGTTTAGTGTTATCAGATACTATGATATCTAAATATTTTTTAAATAGATAATTGATAATTTCGTATGATGAATTATTTATATTATTATAAAAGTTTATAACACGTTCTGTAAATATCATATAATTATTTTTTTTATAATATATCTTTATATCCATTATTATACTTATTAATATTTTTTGACGATTTAAATACATTTGTTTTAAATTCTCATCTTTACCGATATTAATGTATTTCTTATCTTTACATAATTGTTGTATTTGATGTTTGTATAATAGTTCTGGAGCAAATAATCTTTCAACATTATCTTTTAATTTTTTTTCTATATTATAATTATGCAAGAAATAATTATGATCAAATGGAATATTTTCTCTCCATAATAATTGATCACCCGTACCATATAATGTTAGTATTAAACCCAATAATTTAAGATATTTTATTTTATCTATATCTTTTTTAATACAAACTTTATCAACAATATAATTACACATGTTATTAAAGAAATAAATATCTGTATGGTGTGGACTTTTAATTATAATATTTTTATGTTGTAATTTTTTATAATTATAAAACATTGGTAACAACAAGTCATTATCATTTAGATACAATAATGGAAAATAATTATTTGTATCATACGTTGTTAAATATAACGGTATCTGTATATCAGCTTCGTTAATCATTGATTTGTTTGATTCGAAATATATATGTGATTCTGTGAGAATAGTACTATTTTTATCTATAAAATTTATTAATCGTGGATGATATGTTGGGATATAAATATTTGTTAATGGATATTTTTCTTTATAATACATAATTATATACGGAATATATAAGTATAATTCGGTAGAAAATTGTTTATCATCATATATTTTAATTGAGTCATAAAATTGTTTATAAAAATTTCTTATATTATTATTTAAAGCACCTGCAAATAAAGTAATATTTCTTGACCACTTATTTAAGTTATCACTGTTATATTCAAAAGTTGGATCTGCAATAATATTTTTTCTTATATATTTTCTTTTTCGATCAGTATATTCTTGTATATTATCGAAAAATAAATACACGTTTTCTATATTATTATTAATAATCGTTGGTAATTTACAATAATTATGTAACGCGTTATGTATGTTTTGTATCGTATGTATATTCTTGTATGCTTTCATATTATTTATTTTTTTTATATGTTGATATATAAAGGAAACATCGATGAATAAAGATATTTTTTTTATATTATTATTAAAATTTAGTTGTTTATTATATAATAGAGGAATATCATATATGTTATATGATTTTTTTTTGTTTTCGTCGGTTATATTGTAAAATTTATGAAGAAGATTATTTATATTTTGAATACCCATCAATAAAAAATATTTTTATTTTTTTAATTAATATATATATATCATTTGGATTTTTTGTAAGCTCATACTTCCATCCGGCATAATATATATTATTATTAATATAAAAGAAATTTACATATTTATACTCGTATAATTCAATATATACTTTATCTATATATTCTTTTTCAATATAAATTGGAATTTTTGTATATTTTGTAATGTATTTTTTATTCGAATTGACTCCTAACTGCCCATGGCTATTATTACCTTTAACGTATAGGTAATTATTTTTGATGTAATATTTGATATCACTCATTATATACAATATTTTTTTTTCATTTTTAAAAATCAAAATCTAAAACATTTTGATCAATAACAATATTATTCATACAATATCTAACTGGATATTTTTCAAAATTATAATAAGTAATATATCCATTATTTAATGCAATTTGACATAATTTTTTATATATATACCAGAAATAAATACAATGTCCTCCAGATGAATATCCTTGACTACCATATTTTTTATAATAATTTATAATATCTTTTTGCAACATTGTTTCAAAATTTTGAATATCACGATATGTTGGAATATTATTATTCGATAATTTTTTATCAATACCCATATGTGCTAATTCATGTAATAAGACATACATAAGTGTATTTTCGGAATGAAGAGTATTATCATTCGCATGAATACATAGTGAAGTTTCTTCACCTTTATTGATAGTATAACTTGTTGAATTAGAAAAAGGTAAAGGTATTGTTGGTATCATTTTATCTATATGATAATTTTTTATCATTCTTTTAAAAGAATCCAATTCGAATTTATTAAATTCTTCTTTATGATCTAATATATAACCAAATATTTGCATTACATTGTTATTCAATTTTTTCATTAAAGAACATACTTTTAGGGTTTCTATACGTTTTTTATTATAAATTTTGAATATAATAATAAATATAATTATAGTTATAATTAATAAAAAACTATAATTCATTGATTCAATTAAAAATCAATTTTAATTTTTTCCTTACATTTATTAAATTGATATAATGCTCCGCCTTCGGTTTTGATATTATTTACGGACAATATATACATGATATTGCGTTTCCATATATTAATATTTTCCATGAATATATTGTATCGATCTATAATATCATCAATTTCGATATTTTCTATTGTTTCTAAACTATTTTCAATGTAAGGTTTCATTTCATTATCTTGAATATATACAACAATATAATTCTTTTTCGAATCAAATTTGGATTTTTTAATGTCATTAATATCATTTAATCTATTACCTTTTGGTTTATTAAATGTAAAATTAAATATTTTTTCATCTATTTTTATATCTTTTTGTTCTTCTTTATTAATGAGTGTGTGAACCAATTGTTGTTGATCACGGGAATCAAATAATATTTTTGAATGATGAAATGGAAAATAATTTGGAACTGTAACAATTTGCTTTATATTTGAATCCTGAAGAATATTACAAACAGTTGTCATGTGTAAACCTTGTATTTTTTCAGTTGATACAACATTAATATTATTATTATTTAAAATAGCTATATGATCATTGTATTCTAAATTTGAAATAATAGAACCCATGGTTAGCATTAATATTTTAAATCTTGTTAAACATTTATAATTATGTGATAATATAATACTTTGTCGGCTTAATGATCTAATCATAGTATCAATATCTATATCTATAATTTCAATTATTTCACCATCTTTATCGCTTTTGTTTAAATATTTTTTATTCATTGCATAAATAATGTCATCTTTTATATTATTTATTGTTGCATAAGGTATAGTAACCGATAAATAATCCTGAACTTCTTTTTCTAAAAGATTCATCATATAATCAATAAAAAATCAATTTATTAAAATACAAACAAATCGTTTAGATATATAATATTTCCATTTCGAACAATATAGCATGGTGATCTTTTGTATTCAACTTCTTTTTTTGCAATTTCTAATGATGATAAATCACCAATAACATCAATTGTAATTTTTTCAGGATTATTATCAATCTCAACAGCTCTGTTTGCTAATACAGCGTTTAACTCAATTTGTGAAATTTTATTCATATCATTAAAAAATAAAATTATCAATTTTTGTTCATACATAATTCACATTTATTAATATAAATATTTTTGTCAATTTCAATTAAATTATCGGTTACTTCCTTGCAACTACAAATTGCATTTCGTTGTTTACATACTTCACATAGTACAGTATCTATATTAAATATAACAACGTTTGAATTATTATTTAAAATATATTCGTCTGTAAATGCATTATATGCTTCAACATTATCACCGGTATACCATTTTTGTAGAATAGTACAATATATATTAACATCAGTATCGTTAATATTATTAATAAACGAAATAATATTGGGAATAAATTGTGTCTCATCTATATAAATATTCTTGATATCTTTATCAATATTACCGATATCATCGATATTATCGATAAATATAATTTTATTTCTATCAATATTAATAATTTCATTCTTAAAAGCTGTATCATAACAAATTTTAGGCGCAATTAATAATGAATTACTAAAAGTATGCAGATTCGACATCATTTTAGATGTTTTTCTCGAACGCATTAATCCAGAATAAATATATAATTTCATTTTAAATCATTATTTAATAATTATAATCATTTTTTAAAAATTTAAAAAATGAAAAAATAAAGCTATTAATGACATGAATAATTTAAAATTGTTTGTTATATATTTTTATTCATTAATAATTTCACCGATTATTATGTTTATAGAAACAATTATTTATAATATTATGGATATTATTGACGATTATAAAGATTTAAATATTGAAATTAATTGTAATGATATTATTGAGTAAATTGTTTATTTAATGATATTTTTTCTATATTATTTTGTTTATTAAATTTAGGTTTAGGTTTAGATTTAGGTTTATTTGACTTAAATACAGGTTTTTTTTGTGTTTCTCTTACATTACCCTGTACTAATGCATTAAATTCAATAATTTTGCTGTGTATTTCGTACGAATCAATTAATTGTCTAAACATTATTATCATTTAAAATAAAAAATATATAATTATTCATATATTATTTTAATATGTCTTAAATATTTTTGTGGCATAATATTAATATATTTACTTGGCGTTTCATAATAATTATATAATGATAATATATCATTGAGTGCAGATGAAGTATAAATACTAAATTTAGTAAAAATTTTTATATTATATAATATTATACTCATAGCAGTAAGCATGAATATCATAAATATTATAAATAAATGCAATAATATCGATTTAATACCAGTTTTATATTTATCATTATATATTATAAAATTTTTATATATTTTAATGTCGGTTACAGGTTCATTAATATCAATTAGAATAGGTTCGGCAACATACGATCTACTGTAATATGTGTTGCTTATTTTGTACAACTTTTTATCAATTGTAGTTGCATATATAATTGGAAATTTATCTAAATGATAGTAAATATTTGTAATATATTCATCACTCAAATATTGTTTAGTTTCATCAATTGTTGTATTATAAATATATATACGATTTGATTCCGTAATATATATAATCTCGAATAAATTTGTTGTAAATATATATTTAATTTTTTCATTGCATTTTAATTTTAATATAACTCTTTGTGATGTATACATATAGTTTACACCATTTTTGTAATACACTAAATCATGTGATTTAGTAATATATGATTTTGCATTTCGTGGTATTTTTTTTATGAAAATATCCATATCTATAATCACATAATAAAAAATAAATTAATTATTAAACGATACACAAACATAATCATTGTATAAATTAAAAGTAATAGAGTCATTGCTATATTTACCAATAAAGGGATATTGTAATAACTCATCAATTGTATAATCATTAAATTTTTCATTTAATTCATATCTGATTTCATAATCTTTTTTATGTAATAAAATATCATCAATCCAACACTTAAAAGCAGTTTCCATATATATATCGTTTATATAAAAATTTATCATTTTTTATATAAATGTAATGAACCATTTTAAGGGACTTATATACGGCGGAGCACTCGGTGATGCATTAGGAGCACCACATGAAATGAAATATAATAAAAAATTATATAAATATACCGGTAAATTACAATATGATTGGAGATATCAAAGTAGATTTATGAAAGAACCAATTTATTATCCAAAGGGACAAGTAACCGATGATACAGAAATGATGATGTGTATTTGTCAAATGTTAGATAATAACAATTTTGAATTTAATCGTGAAAAACTTATTTTAAAATATGAAAATTGGGCAAGTAATGGTATTAGATTTTTAGGCCGCAATACTCGTGCGTTACTTAAGGGTATTAAAACAGTTCATGGATATGAAAATCGTATGAAAAAAATAAATGAAAATGATAAAGAAAACATGCAATCCAATGGTTGCTTAATGAGAGCCGGTATTTTTGGTTTAATGTTAAAGAATTCCACCGATAAAGAAAAAACAAAAGAATTTATTGAAATAGATACACGTATTACCAATCCCAATGATCATTGTGTTGAAATAGTATATCACTTTGCACATATTATATGCATGGCCCTTGAAGGTTGTTCGAAAGATGAAATGACAACTTATTTATCAAACATTGAAAATGATTATATCATAGCAGCGATACATAAACAAAATATGGATTTATCTAATAAAGGATGGATATATGTTGCAATATATTGTGCAGTGTATGGATTTTTACATTTTAATACATTTAAGGAAGGAATTGATTATATTATTAATGAATTTGATGGCGATACGGATACGAACGCATGTATTGGAGGGTATTTAATGGGTGCCTATTATGGATTCGATGAAATGATAAAAGATGAAACAACGCGATATAATGTTGATATTATTAAAAACTGCGAATCTGCATCTTCGAATGAATTTATCTTTGGTAAATATTTTACTGATGATAAAATCAAAGAACTATATGAAAATATATAAATATATAAATTGCTTTTTTTTATATAATCTGTAATGATATCGGAAATAGAAGATATCAAATCAAAATATAATATTGCAAAAGAATTTTGCAATGATGAAAAATATTTAACACAACAATATAATCAAATGTTGTTAAACTTAAAAAATACATATATGGAAAAAAAAGAAATCGAAATAAATAATATTCAGGAACTAGATAATGTTGATTTTCAAACTTTAGAAGATGATATATTAAAAGCACGATATAACTTTATTGAAAAACTTGATAACCAATATATTATTAATTTTATTATTGATAAACAAATAAGTAATAAACTTTTTAAACAAAATAAAATATCTCGAAGAGATATTAGTAATATATTAAATAAAGAAACTAAATTTAAAAAAGTTAAAAAATATATACAAATATTATTAAATTATTTAAATATAGCATTACAAGAAATTAAATATTATCAGACTCAATTATTGGATTTAAAATCAGTACTTGATGATAATAATATAAAATTGCTACTTTCGATTTATAAAAAATATGTAAAAAGATCTATTTTAAATGATTTAAATTATGATGAATTAGAAAGTATGTATAAATACATTCTTATAACTATTGAAGATGGTACTGATTTAATTAAATTAATAGATATATATGTATCGGAATATAACCTGTATGATTATGTTGAATATAAACATAAACAATATATTAAAAATATAAAACATTACAATGAGATTATCGATTGTGTTAATATGTTAATAATTACATAATTAATATATTCTTTAATTTTTTATTTTAAAAAATTAATATTATTTATTAATATGCTATATAGGTAAATGCTTAACGATAAAAAGCAATCCTGTGATTTAATAGAAAAATTTATTGTTATTATTACCAATAAATATATGCTTGAATTTTTAGATTATGAAACAGAAGATTCAGAATTATCTGAAGATATTGTTGAAAAGATAAATACATTACATGATACAAATAGTCATAAAAATGTAAAATTACTCAAAAGAATTTTAGAAGAATTAAAAGATGCTTATAAATATTATGGTTATAATATGGCCGGTGGTTTTGGTTTACATGAAATCTACAATAAGGATACATGTGAAGTGGTCACCAATTTAATGAATGAAACAAAAATATATATATTACACGATAGTACACCATCGGATAACATATCATTTTATTATTATTTAAGTGAATTAATCAAAATTAATAAAAAAATTATTAAACTATATAAATAATGAACTGTCATAAAATTGTTCATAATTATTTACATTTATTTTTTGTCTAGATTTTTCTTTTTTTAAGCATTCTATGATTTCATCGCCCGGATAGTTTTTTCTCGAACAGCATAACGCGATGATTTTAGCCTGTTCAATACCTTTAACCAATAGAAATTTATCATTTTGATAAACAACAAATTTTTTATTATAATTAGGAATATCGGTGGTAACGAATTTTTTGAATCTTTCAACAAGCCAGATATCATCATCTCTGTTGTCAGGTATAATAATACTATGTATATGGGATTTAACTTCAGCATCTATATATTTATTGTATTTTGACATATTACCTTTGAATATAATATAACGAGGCCTCCCCATTTCTACCCACCGTCGCTTTGCAGCGTTGTACATTTCTATGTCATATTTAATAATATCATTGTTCTCTTTTCTAAAACATTCTTCGATGAAAGTATAAATACTTGGGATAGTAATATCCAATGCACGATTGAATAAAACCATTTGATTCTCATTGTTTGATGTATCTGTACCATTCATAGAACGTATAATTGATGATATAGCCATTGCGGATTTCGAAGATTTTCCATAATCGACAGCATCGATATGATAAAGATAATTGAAATACACATATTCAATAACAAATTGTGTATCAATATCATATTTATCTTTTTTTAACTTATCAATAAGTTGTTTACCGAAATGAAACCAAATTAACCCACATGAAGCCAATTTTTGTTCAATCAAGACGCCTGTGTTATTATAGTTCTTTTTAATTTCATTAAATGTTGATTGATGATGATCATATCGATTTTTTACATAATCATAAATACCACCAACATCAATTACAATATCAGCTTCGTTTATAATATCTTGTTTTCTTGTACGAATTATATTGATATTTTCTCTACCATAAAGTAAAATCAATATAGAAATCGCACAAACTTCATCGGCATGAAAATTCCCACCATGTGTAACTATGTTTAACATATGTAAACAGCATTATATACAAAATTATTAAATTTTATAAAATGATTATATTTACTAAAATGTATTGTTATGTCTGAGCTTCAAGATATTAGTAATAAATTTGAAATCGCAAAAGAATTTAGTGATGATGAAAAAAGTTTAAAACAAAAATTAATCAATTTAAAAGAACAATATACTAAAGCACAAGATGTAGAAAAAAATAATATTCAATATAGCAACGATGAAGTTTTCATTTATATAAAAAAAATACCAGATGATATTATTGAATTAAAACTTCAAATTATAAAACAATTTATGGTATTTCCAATTAATACAATGCTTTTTAAAGAATATCATTATATCGATGGTATTAATGATGATGTGATTGCAAAAAGTCTAGAAAAATTAAATATACCCACCGATATCTATGACAAATCACTAATTACTAGGTATAACGGGAATATGGCCATAAATTTAAGTAAATGCTTAATTAATTTAAATCTTAAAAAAATAAAATATAATACATTAATTAGTTCGTTAATAAATATCTTATTTATTATATATAGCAAAAATGTATTTATTAAAACACGACTTAAATATAAATATATGATTAAAGATAGCAAAGAATATTATGATCAAGATTTATATAAACTAATACAGTATTATGATAAACAACCAACATCTAACTACTGTATAGAAAACCAAGATAATCTTGTAACACACTTGCAACAATGTAAAGATGTTAAAGAAAGTATCATAGATTTAATAAAAATGTTGAATTCTTACTATTCAAATATAAATGATACTAATTTCGTATAGACTAAAATTAATAAATGTCAAGAAAAAGTTGATTATTATGTCGATTTAATTAAAAAGATTGATGATATTTTAGATCCCAAATTTGACTAAAAATAAAAAATGATTATATTTTTTATTAGTAAAGGATAGCTTATACGTTTGCTATACCTCCTATTATAAATTCTACTGTACGTGCGATGCATTAGTATAGTAAGAATTTTTTTTAGTAAAAAATAAAAAGTGAATATATTTAATATTCATAATATTGTATATGGACGTGTTTGAGGATATTGTCGCTAAATTTGAAATTGCAAAAGAATTTAGTGGTGATGAAAAATTTTTAAAACAAAAATTTATACAAAAATTAATCAATTTAAAAAAATATTATATTAAAGAACAAGATAAAGAAAAAAATACTATTAAATCTATTAAAGATGAAGGCTTTTCTTATGAAAAAAATATGCCAAATGATATTATTGACTTAAAACTTCAAATTATAAAACAATTTATGGAATTTCCGATTAATACAATGCTGAAAAAAATCCAACAAACTCAAAATTGTGGTAAAATAAAAAAATATGCTGAGGACTTCGGTGTAATCGATATTTATGATAGATCAGAAACTAATCATTACCATTGTTTATGTATAAGTATTCCTATTTATTTAGAAGCTTTAAATCATAAGTTAATGTCGCATCGTGATGTAATAAATGTTTTATTAATACTACTTAGTGCTATGGATAATAGTATTTCAACTATTGAAGATAGTATTTCAAATATTAAAGATACTATTAAATCAGATATTAAAACTGATCATTTATGTTATAGTCTATATTATAATAAATATATAGATTTTTATATAAACTTTAAGAATAATAATTATAACGCATATTTAGAAACAGAAGATAATCTCGAAAAACATCTACAACAGTGTAAATATGTCAAAGAAAATATCATATGTTTGATTAAAATGCTGAATTCTTACTATTCAGATATTAACAATATTAATTCCGTACAGGCTAAAATTGATGAATGTCAAGAAAAAATTGATAATTATGATAAATTGATCAAAGAAATCGATGATAGTTTAGATTCTAATTTTGAATAAAAAATGATTCATTATTATATTATAAATTAAATTGTTTAGAATAATTATAAAAATCATATTTATTGATAAAATTTTTTGCACATAATAAAGCTAACGATGAATGATCAGTTTTATTGTTTGTTTCTATATTTTTTTCTTTTAAAATTTTTTTTAATTTTGGTACTCCACATGTTAAAGCTGCATCTAATGAAGTTATTGCTGTGGATGGAGTTAATTTAGGCGTTGGTTGATTGAGGCAGTAGTAATTTAATTCACATAAACAACATTTACAAACAAATAATAAATAATTTGGACGACTAATATTTATACATTTAATTTTATGTAATGGACACATTTGATTTTCATCAATATTATTATATTTTAATATTATTTTATTGTCATTTGATATATTATAAAAATATTTATTATAACATTTTTCACACAGATGTTTATTATGAACGATATTATCAGTTTTTTTATTACAACATATACACTTATTATTAGAGCATGTTAATCCTATTATATTGTAATCATATTTTGTTTCGATATAAGGATTACCACAATTACATTGTTTTATATCTGAATTATTATGCATGTAATAATATATATTGTTGCTTATTTTGATGTGTTTTAAACATTCTTCACAAACAGGAATATCTTGATTTGATACCATTTTATTGCAAATTTTACAATATTTTAAACATTTGGGGCATGATATATTTATTTTAATACCATTTACATGAAAACAATAACAACTATTACACAGTGTTGATATGTATTTTTCAATTTTCGTTTGACCTTTATTAAATGTTTTTTCGATTATATCACTATCAATAATATTATGCATAGGACATATATAATCATAAATTTTAATATATTTAAATTTTATTAATAAGTTACTATTACAGTTTGGACATTTTATGTTTACTCTACATTTTTTATAATTTTTACAAAAAGATGGATAATAATTTATTTGTAGTGTATGATTTAATTTTAATTTATATATTTCATTATTTACAATAAATTTATTATTGAATAAATTATTATTTAAATTTTTTTTCGGAATTAATTTCATAAAAATATTAAAAGCATCTGGATGTTGTAAAATTTTATTTTTAAAATATCCAATTTTTGGAATTTGTGAATTAATATAACTATTATAATTTTTTTGGATAAAATCTAATATTATATAATTAATAGTGTTTTTAGTATAATATTCATCAATATATCGTATATCTAATGATTTTTTCCATTTTTTTAATTCATTTGGTTTTGGATATAAATCATACAAATTAAATAAATCAATCCAACCATTCCAATCATTCCAATATATATTAGACGGAGTAAGTGGTAGAAATAGTATAGTATTACATGCTTCATAGTATTCGTCAATTGAGTTTATTTTTTTATCATTAACAAATTTTTTAAATTCTAAATAATCTTTTATTATATATGGATTTGTATTAGATTTATTATATATTTTGGTATTATATATAATATAATTATTTATATCTTCTTTAATCATTTTATTTAGTTTATAATTAATATCTTTTTTATAATAGGTATAACTTTTTTTATAAAAATTATCTGATAAAATTTTCATTGTATGTTTTGTATTTTTAATATCTATTATTTCATTAATATTATGATTATTACAAATAATTAATGATGTTTCTTTAACATTATAAATTCTAAAATATCGTAATATAAAATTTTTTATATTATTAATACTTCCAGTATCAAGATCTATAATGCAATCAAAATTTTCTAATATATTATATTTATAATATGTCTTATTATAAACAATATTAATATTTTTATTACATGTTCGTTGTGTCTGATGAGTATATTTTGTTGATATTGCAAATATATTATAATCAGTAATACTTTCATTAAAAATATGAAACCAAGATTTTATATTATTTACTTTATTATCATTACTTAATCCACAAAAACATAATATATTTTTATAATTGTTGTTATATATTATGTTTCTAATAAATTCAATTACATTATTGTTTAAAAATGTATTACCAATAATATGAATATCATTATTTGTTAAAATATTTTTTTCATATAATTCGGGTATATAGCTTTCATAATAAATATAACTATCAAATAATTTATACTTAGAATTATTAAAATGGTTATATGGCAATATACCTATTAATCTTGTTGTATTAATATTATCAATAGTATATTGTGTTTGAAATGGAAATAATATTATTACAATATCATATTTTTCATTATTATCATAATTTTCTGAAATATTTTTTAAATTATATTTAGTTAATTTATCAGAAGGATATAATAATAATTTTTTGCCATTATATAATTCAAATAATTTACTTATTAAATTTATAAGCATCATATTAGGAGATATAATTAAACCTTTATTACTATTATTATGTTTTAAAACATAATTATTATAAATAAATTGTTCGTATTTATTCATTTATATATCAATATATAATATAAATATACTATATAAGAATATAAATAATATACATTATTTATATATTAATAAAAATAAAAAATGATTATATTTTTTATTAGTAAAGGATAGCTTATACGTTTGCTATACCTCCTATTATAAATTCTACTGTACGTGCGATGCATTAGTATAGTAAGAATTTTTTTAGTAAAAAAACAAAAAAATGAATATATTTATCATTTATGATATTGTATGGACGTGCATCAAGCTATTGCCGACGTAGTTGAAATTACAAAAGATAACAATAACAGTAAAAAAATTTTAAAGCAAAAAATGAACGAGTTGATATGTCAATATATTCGCGGTCAAGGTGGAGATAAAAAGAATTTAACACAAAACTTAACGATCTTATTTACTCAATATATGAATGGAATATTCGAAGACGAAAAACAATTAAAACAAAAACCTATGCAAAAATTAATCAATTTAAAAGAATATGACATTAAAGAACAAGATGAAGAAAAAAATAATATTAAATCTATTAAAGATAAACATGGTTATTATAAAAATATACCAGATGATATTATTGAATTAAAACTTCAAATTATAAAACAATTTATAGAATTTCCAATTAATACAATGTTAAAAGAAAACCAAGAAACTCAAAATTGTGCTAAAATATTAAAAACTGCAGAAGATTTCGGTGTAAAAGATATTTATGTTGATTCTAATAAACATAATAAACATTGTTTAAGTTTAAATATTACTGATATGTTAGAAGCTTTAAATAATAAAAAATTACCATATAATGATGTAATAATGAGTTTATTAACATTACTTAGTGTTATGGAATATAAGATTTTAAAAATTAAATCTAAAATCAGCTCAAATATTATAGAAGAACATATATATCCTAATCAAGATTTAAGTGTATATGCAAACTTCTACAAAAACTACTATAAAATTAAATACAATGAATATCCGGAAACACAAGATAATCTCGAAAAACATCTACAGCAGTGTAAATATGTTAAAGAAAATACTATAAATTTGATAGAAATGTTAACGTCTTATAATTCGAATATTAATTCTGTAAAGGCTAAAATTGATGAATGTCAAGAAAAGATTGATAATTATGATAAATTGATCAAAGAAATCGATGATAGTCTAGATTCTAATTTTGAATAAAAATCAAAAAAAATGATTATATTTTCTATTAATAAAGAATAGCCTATACGTGCGATGCATTAGTATATTAAGAATTTTTTACTAAAAAACAAAAAATGAATATTTTTTATTATTTGCTTTGTCTACTCCGGTAGATTCAGCACGGACAACCGTTGTATATTTGCTTGCCATTTATACACATGGTTGTTTTTTAGTATAAATATAGAACAATGAATAAATAGCATTTGATTTTTTTATTAATTTTATATTATAATCTAAATATTTATTACGTAATATAATGGGTAAATCTATACTCATTACAATAATATCATTGTTTTTATCAATAATATCAATATTACTTTCCTCGAAACAATATTTATTATTAATCCAATATGTATATATTATATTATCTTTATATACAAAATATATATTTTTATTTACGAAGTCCCATTTTATATCAAATAAAGATTTCTTATTCATAAAATTATCTTTATTAACAATACTACTAAGTATTCTTGTACTTAACACATTATTTGTATCATAGTTAGACTTAATACCAAGTTTTTTTACCAAAGATGTTGCGTCTTCTCCGAATCCTAAACCATATTCGATATTTTTATTTTTTAATAATTCAGCAATTGGATGTGTTTTAAAACGATTCCAATATTTATGATGATTATTAGGTTTACCAACTTCAGCTGTAAAATCAATATTTAAAAACAATACTCCCTGATCTTCGAGATATTTTAAAGTCATCAACTGATCTGGAACATATGGTACAAAATTAAAATGAGTTAATATTGCATAGAAAGCCAACATCGAATCTGTATTATATTCTTTATGTTCAAACCCTCTTCCTGTACTATTTTGTGATGGTGAAGAGTTGATAATAACATATTTATATGATGATGGTGGATTCCATAAAGGCAATAATAAATTTTCCGGTTCAGGAGTTATCATAATATTATTTTTTTCATCACTGATAATATTTGTTCCATTAAATTCTATTAATTTATTGGCCATATTGATATTAAATATATTACCAATTGATACATTATAATAATTATATATAAACTTTAATGCATCTATAATGTTTTCTTTAAAATTATTATCTGTTAACCAACCAATATCGACCTTTTTAAAAACAATATCTATTAAATCATCAAAACCATATTTAATATAATTCATAACATATATTCAAAAAAATATCAATTTTTTCATTCTGCACGCAGTTTCCACCAGTTTAATATATTTCCATTCCAATTAATTACATCATTAAAAGTTCTATCATCTTTAATCATCATTTCGAAGAAATGTAATACATGTAATCCACATGTATTTCTATCAGGATTTTGATGTTTTTTTGTATTATAATAATAATCATACCCGTCATCAAATTGGTTTATTTTTTTTAACCAATCAACAAATTCACATTCAGACTTATTGATAGATCCATTTTTACCAATATTTGTTCCATATGAATTATAATATATAATTTTTTTATTTTCATGATCAATAATCATACCAAGCCAATGACCAATGGAATTGTTTCCATCATATAAAAACTCTTCTACTGATTTATTCGGGTGAAATAATAATACAAATGTTTTATTTATTCCTTTATTTTTTACTTCATTAAAATATTCTTCAACAAATTCGGGTTGTGATTTAGTTAAATGCGATTTCATATTATTTGGTAATATATTATGGGATGGATTCTTACTCATCGATATCATAGATACCGAACAACTAATGTCATCTGGGCAATACGCATAAATTTTATCAATACAATGCACCATATCTTCAAGCGATGTACCTTTATTATCATCATAAACAATTTCGATTTTTTTAATATCATTTTCAATTTTTTTCAATTCATACATAACATCAGTGTTAACACTACCTAATACTCTAAATAATTTAAATGTATCAGTGGCATCAACATTTGAATCAATTGATTTTGCATATTTTACGATACCGTTATATAGTGTATCATATATATTATCATCATTATATTTAATTTTTTTATGCCATTCGGGAATATACGTATCTAGTATATTTTTTATACGATATATTAAATGATTATTCAAACATCCCATTCGACCATTATTATATGTGCACGACATGCTTTTCCATATACTGATTAAAAAATATATTTATTGTTTAGTTTAATTTACTGTAAATTTTATATTTGTAAATAGCATTATAATATCTATTCAAAAATTCTTTATTGGTAAAATCATCACATGCAATATGATAATCAACAAAGTCGCATTTATTATCTTCATCATGTAAATTTAGATAGCGGTTATTATACATGCAGTAATGGAGATTCAATTTTTTATTATCATTTGTTCTTTTTTCTTTATATTCTAAAAACGACTTTAATGATTTATAATATGAACATGGCAATTTTTCATCTTTATCGGAATATTTAGCTTTAAGTTCCTCGATTGTGGTTGCATCTAAATATTTATCTGTTTGCATGATTTTAACCGTACGTAAACAATTATTTCCGGTTTTAAATGTTTTTGAATCTGTATTATATTTTTCTGGAATATAAAAATCGTTCTTTTCTTTATCTTTATAACATTTATATAAATTAAACGGATTTGTAAAATCCAAATCTTTATTTTCAGGATTATTCATAACCAAACATGAATTGATAATACCATCCATTTGATCACGTGATAAGAACTGTGGGTATGAAAAATCCTTGAATTCAAAATTATACTTATCAGTCAATTCTTTTCTTAGCTCAAATCCTCCTTTATGTGTAATTTCAAGACAATCAATCATTGATCTAGATCCTTTTCTATTTGGCATGTATGGATAAATATAATGGGTATCATACTCTTGGTCATAATTGACGTTTACAATATAACCATAAGTATACTTTTTATCAGTAACTAATTTAGCAAAAATTGCCTTCATATCAATCTTAAAAAAAATAATCATTTTTAAAATATCTTCTTAATATCATCTATATTAGATTTAATACTTGATAATTTATTTAAAATATCATAATCAAATATAGGATTTTCAATAATACCGGATATTATATCTATATATTCCATACTCGTAATAGTTTTAAGTGTTCTGTTTGAATCTTTAATATAATCTTTGTATTTCGAAAGACGATTTTCTATAATGCTAGGAGTAGTTTTTCCGGTATGTATATATAAATCAATTTTAGTTTCCGATAAATTACATTTCCATGATATATGATGAGATACTTTCATTGGTGTCAAAATATTAGCATCGATAAACATATATGCAGCTATTGCATCTAAAACATTTTTTGCATTTAATTTAATTGAATATTTTAATAACATATCTTTCGATATTTCTCTAGGTTTATATTTAATGTTGCCAGTGATACTTTTATTATTTTTAACTATTTTCATATCGGCATCAATAGCATTTTTGACCAGCGTTTCAATATTATTGATATCAATATTGTTTTTCTTTGTTTGATTTCCGGATATAATAATCTTGAAATTGTTTTTAATACAATTATGTAATAAATTATATCTTGCAGCATCCACATAATCGGTATTATTTGAATCACCGCCAAGATGATGATTAATTGTTTGAGATCTATATTTCGTTGATAATAATTTTTTCAATATATTTCCTAATCTAACATGCATATATGCATAACTTGATGATAAATGCAAAACAACAGTTCCTTTATTTATATGAATATCATAATTATATACATTATTGGTAATTAAATTTGTTTTAAAAGTAACACCAATATTTTTAGCATTACTAAAATCGGACGAATACATTATATCATATAATGTATCTTTTAAATATTCTGCTGTTACATAATCAACTAACGTAATTCCTTTAATATCATCGGCCATATATTGTTTTATATCACTGTCATAATCAATCAATGATAAATCATGATCTGATATCTTAAAAATAAGATCAACATCAAACACACCGTTTGATAAATTCTTGTTTTCGTATATTTCTGTATAACCCATAATTCAAATAATAAAAAAAATCAATAATATTTAAATTATACATATTTGATTATTATGCAGATAAATATTAATAATACTGAATTCACAAAAATATTAAATGCATATTGTGAATATTTAATAAAAGAAGATCAAAATATACGTAAAAAAAAGTTCTATAACGAAGAAAATGTAATTAATATTAATAAAAATACATTATATTTAACTATATCAAAAGAAGCAAGAAATATGTTTAATATAATATTCGAATATTATTTAACTGAGTTACATAATTCTATTGATGAATTAATTACGGATTTAAAAGATGATAGAATTATTAAACTGGATACATATAATGATTGCATAAATGATATTATAATTGATAATAAATATAAATATAATAACTTAATTTCGTTATCACTTTTATCAGCATTTTATGGTTCATTGAAAAATAAATATTACAACAACTATACCTTAATATATAATTTTATGTTAACTAAAATTAAACAATGTATTACTAATAATATTATTATAAATGATTTTAATAATAATTGTATAGATTATGATATATTATCAAATGATATTACAAATAAATTTACTATTTTGATTATGGTTATATGTATTAATATTGTAAACTTTATTAAACATAATTATAAAAAACAAAAAACAAGTATTAAAGCTGAAAAAATTTTAGAAATTATAGACAATATTAGATATAATAGTCAATGTAAGTTAATGGATATTAATACAATAGATCATATATATACTAAATACACTATATAAATTTCATTATTTTATTTGTATTTTCAATCATATACTGTTCAATTAAATAACATTTTTTTTTACCTTTATATGTATTTGTTATTTTATACTGTTTGATGATTTCATCGAGTTCATTGTTTTTTCGAGATGCACATGACATATTACTTTCATTATATACTATTTTAAATATTATTTTCCATGATCCTGGTTTTATTATTTTTGGAATAGTATAATAAGCTATTCCATTGGCTGATATATTTTTATAATATATTATTTTATTTTTTATTTCTTTTGAATATATAAATGATAATTTTTTATCCGGTAGTTTAATTTGTGTATATTTAATTTTTGTTAAATAATAATTTAATAATTCTAATCTTAAATTTTTAAATTTAGTATCATCAGGAATAATAAGACCGTTATAATACAAAAATTTAATAAACAATAATTCTTTATTATTTATTTTTGGATATCTATCTAATAAATTTTCAATACTTGAAATTAATATAGTTTCATTCGACATTAATTTATATATGATATCTTCAATGGGAGTTTCATTTATAATAGCAAGTGCATCATCAATAGTATTAATATTGGTTTTTATATATTCCACATCATATATATCTATACCAATTTCTTCGGGATTGATTATTTTCTGATATTGAGTTAATGTATATAAATTTTTACTATCAATATTTATATCATTAACTTGTATTATAATTTTTTTATTATTATATTCGAAAATTTTAATACTATAATCATTCTCATTAAATTTAATAATATTATCGGTTTCACGATTATTAAATAATGAAATTATATTTATTATATTTTCAGGTGTTATGTGCGATATATCATATTTTGCCAGATTATATCGATCATTTAAAATTACATTTATAAAATCATCCAATAACCATGCTTTACTTATATCAAATAAGTAAGTAAAAATTGTTTTCAACATTAAATAATCATAATATGATAATTCGAAATGTTTTAACATTATTTTGTTTTTATTAATACTATTATTTTGCAATTCTTCTAAATATTTTTTTACCGCAATATAATCAAATTCTTTAAGTAAGTAATTTTTTTGTAATGTTGATATAAAATTATTATCAGAACGTGTATTAACAGGAATATGTATATTAACCTTTCTATCTTTTAGTGGTAATTTGATATGCGAATCTCTTCTAACAACTCTGCCGATAATTTGTTGCAATTGTGTCATATGATCAATCATTCCTAATATATACATATCTGTAACATTTGGTAGGGTAATAGATACTTCTACTACAGATGTAACTAAAATAATATCAATAATATCATTATCATTATGATATAATTCTAATATTTTTTTTCGATCATCATCCGATGTATTTCCGTATAATAATAAATAATTTAAAGGTTCAAATGTGTTGGTATCTTTATGTTCTTTGATGGTTTTTAGGCATTTGCGACATAATGTATCTTTACTATAGTTACTGCCGTATTGAATAAATCCATTACTGTTTAGTATTTCTGCCCATTGTAATACACCTGGACATTTAACAAGTGAATGATATATAACACTTTTAAATCTTTCAGAATTTTTAATTCGAGCATTTAATTTATCAAATATCGATTGTAATACATATTTAGGAATTACACCAATTTTATGTATATTTTTTAATTTTAAATCATCACTATAAACAATTTGTTTACTAATATTGTAACCGTTCTTATTATATTGTTCATATTTTTTTAATTGAAAATTATTATGTATAATTAAAGATTTACTAATTGGAAATATCATTTCATTTTTAAAAGAATTATACGAATCTTCATTGATTTCTTCAACATTATAATCATTTTTGCAAATTTGGTATTGAGTCAAATCCATTTCGAGTGGTATCAGTTTTAATTCTTTAAATCCGTCCAATTTTTTCCCTTCATAATTTACTTTTGGTAAATTCAAATTATCAGGGTTTTTATAAAACATGTAATATTTACTAAGTTTATCGATAAAATAATTATAGTGTTTTGGATCTAATATCGAATGATTCACTCCTTTCATTATATTTATTGACATATTGAAATTATCATATGTATATGGATCCATAATTTTTCCTTCATAAATATTAATAATATTTATATTTTCTAATAATGAACGATTAAATATGGTACCCGAAGCACCAACAACTCTTAAATTAGGAATTTTATTAATAAGATACATAATTAAATATGCATATGAATTTAATCCTTGATAGTTATATAATTTTTGAATTTCATCAATTAAAATAATATTATCCGTTAAATCACTAATAATATTTTGATTCAAAACAATTTTATGATTTAAAATTTTATTATATAAATCATTTATATCGGTATATATAGCATCATTGCCGAAAAATATATTAAACATTTTTTTATATGTAATAAACTTGATAATACCAATTGTTTTTCTTTTTATGTCAATATATGTTGGGTTATCTTCTTTTGTAAAGAATCCAAATACAGGATTTGTTAAATCTCTATAAAATGCATGTTTAGCTTCTTTTGCGGCAATAAAGTATATAGGTTTATCAGGAACCTTTGTTCTTAATCCCGCTAAAATCATTGAAATGGTTTTACCTGAACCAATATCATAATTAATTATTAATTTTTTTTGTGTTTTATATCGATGAATTAATTCCGCGGTTAATATTTGATGAGAATCAAAATTAAAATAATTTGTTTGAATATTATCTTTAGGTTTAAATTCGATATCCTTTACCATTATTCATACAATAATAAAAAAACATAAAATTGATAATTTTTTTATTATTGTTAGCAATGTGCAAAACTATTACTTTCGTTAACGGTTTACCGGGTGCAGGAAAGAGCACAATGATGTTGAATCTAGACAACAAATGTATTATTACTGAGCCTGTTTCGCAATATAAAATTAATAGATATTTAGCAGATATTGAAAATCAAGCTTTTAGTTTTCAAACTGAAATAATTGAAGCTAAATTTAAAAAAATTGAAGAAATGATGCATAAAAATTGTAAAGAAATTTATGTTGAACGTTACTGGCTCCTGGACAAGTCTTTTGCTAAAATGCGTTTAACCAATAATCAGTATAATTTATATAAAGGTTATTATCGAAAAATTGTAAGTATGTTTAATAAGTTGGTCAATGACTATAATTATACAGTTAAACATATATTGATTGATACTTCGGTTGAACAATGCTTAAAAAATATTGAAAAAAGAGGAATTGAAAGTGAGATTAAATATTACACCATTGATAATTTAAATTATATCTATAACATTTCACATTATACCATGATTGGTATTAAACAAATACAAGTTCTTTAAAGCGCCATAATGTTAATATTTGAGTTCCGATGAAGTTAACTATTGCTATAACAAGATTAGTGGCATCGCCAATACCTGGTACCAATCCAACCACTACACCTATGATAGTAAGAGTTAATGAGAAAATGATTGCAACTGAATTAAATTTTATAAATATCCATAATTTTTTTAATTTTCTTTTAAATTCGTCTATATCAAACTTCATTACATTTAATTATTATTTATTTTTTTTTTGAAAATGACAAATATTGAAATAAAAAGACATATTGTAACATTCGATATAATGTTACTATTAACATATACCGAATATTTAAATAATAATTTAAATTTATATTCTTTATTTATTTTTATAGCGTTTATAGCCAATTGTTATACTAATTTATCTATTAATAAAATTTCTAAAAAAAATTTAGCTTTATATTTCATTAATATTATATCATTCTTTATCGAAATGCCTATAATACTATATTCGCGTATCTTAGTAAAATATCCATTTGTATTATTTTTATCATTATTTGCTTATATTTATTTAATATATGAAAATAACTATACTAAAAATATTAAAATACTTATTATTAATAAATTATTTTATATTTCACTTTCTATGGTAATTTTTATATTTTTAGTAGCAAATATATTTATTAAAAAAAATTTATTAGATCCAATTTATATTGAATATAGCATGTATATATTTTTCGAAATATATAGATTTATATTTGTTTTGATAAATAAAAAAGAAAAAAATTATCGCAGAATAATAATCAATATAATTTATTATATATTATTAGGTATGATGTTGATATTAAATTATATAACAATAAGAAAATATTATAATATTATATTTATTTTAACAACAATTTTAAAATTAATTATAGTTAGAATATAAATAAAAAATGAATATTTTATCATATATTGCCTAATGGAAATCATAAACCATTATAAATACCATTGTGTTGAGAATAACACATACTATCTGTCCGTTGTAATGCGCGATCCAAATGGTAAAGTTGATTGGAAAGATTTTGAATTTTTACCAAATCGATATACAGACACCGTTCCGATTCGTCGTTTGCGTAAAGGTAAGTGGTGTTATGACCACAGTCAACTCGTGATGACACAAAAGTATTTGCCTCCACCGATGCCTGGTATGAGATCTAATGATGTTCGAAAGATACATGAATCGGATATCATTGAACCAACTTATCCTTTGTTAGACATCGACGGTTATCCTATCTGCATGATTCCGATGTCTATTCCAAGTGATTTCAATTACTAAAATGTGTTTTTTTTAATATTTTGATGTTACAAAAAATTTGTTTAAACTGCAATAGACCATATACAACTAAACATTGTTTATGTACAAGTTATAATAGAAAATCGGAATGGAAATTAGGTTGTTGGTTACAAGATAATAACTTCGAATATATCCAAGAATACAATTCACGTAAAATTAAAAAAAATACAAATTTTTATTATGATTTTTATTTACCAAATTATAATATCATTATAGAATTAGATGGAGAACAGCATTTTTATGCTGTATCAAATATTGATATTCGTAAAATGAAATATGCTAATAGGGCTGGTATAAGTATTATTAGAATTCCACAGTTATTTGTTAAAGAAGATACAAATCAATGGGAAGAAATATTATTAAGTAAGATTAAAAAATATAAATATCCGAAAGTTGTATATATCGGTAAATGGAAATATAAAAATATGAAAAAGAAGTATTCGAAATGTATTAATATTTTACATTATATTTTATATAAGAAAGTTGATTATTATGATACATTATCATATAATGAATTAAAAGAAATTGCTTGTAATAAGGGAATTATTAAATACTATAAAATGGATAAAAAACAATTGATACAAAAATTAAAATTAATTAATAACGTTTAAGCATATTAATACAATCTTCATATGTATCAAATTCAAAATATTCTTTATATTCTTCAAAAATTTCACGTGTAAATGGAATAAATATTTTATCAGGAATTTCATTTTCATCATGATTATAATCTTTTGAGGTATCGATATAATAATTTTTTTTATTATCCTGATATATTTTATAATAACCTTGATAATCCAAGTTTTTATAATCAACAATATCAAAATCATCATCAAATGTTTGATGTATTAAAATATTATAATTTTTCATATAATATGTATTATTAATTAGATAAATATACGCATAAAGTCTACATACACGCATAAATTTTTTAAGTTTAGTTGTAAATGAACAAATCGGTTGTTCTTCTTCTGATTCAAGAAGATCAATGATATAATCTTGATCAAATTCTATTATAGAAATATCTACTTCTTTATTACTACAGGCATTAAAACAGTAAATCGGTTTATTATTTTTAATACCAATTACATAGTCATCTAAATTTTGATTATAATAAATACCGTCTTTCAACATACTATTTTTATTAAGTATAATCATTTTTTGTATTTACATTTATTAAATTCGAATAATATATAAATTGATTTTTTTTATAATATTGAAAAATATGCCAATTGACAAGTATATTGATATTGAATTACTATTTATTGGTGAAATTAATGTACGCAAAGAAGTATATAAAAATAATGATTTAACTAATCTGAAGAATAACATTAAGAAAAATGGACTTTTATCACCTTTACTGGTAATTCCAGTTGATGAAAAATATGAAATTATAGCTGGGCAGCGTAGATATTTAGCAATGCAACAATTAAAAATTAAAACTGTTCAATGTAAAGTATATCCTAATGATACGGATATTGAACAATTAAAATTAATTTCATTATCCGAGAATATTCATCGTTTAAAAATGTCAAATATTGATAAAATGAATTCATATTATGAAATGTATATATTACTCGATAAAGATATGAAAAAAGCATCTAATAATATTGGTATTACAAAAAATACTTTGAAACAATATATTACAATTAAAGAACATATAGATCCAAATCTAATTAAACATATTGATTCGAAAAAAGAAAAGATCACATTAAAAAATATGGAGCAAATTGCTTTGAAAACAAAAGATTATAGTTTACAAAAAATATATATTGATAATTTATTGAATGGAATAGATCCATTTAAAACAAAAGCAATTAAAGTAATCAAACCGAATATTAAATATGATAAAATCGAATGTTTTATTCCAGATATTAATAATATAGGTACATATTTACCTATACCAGAGGCGTGCTATAATGATATATATAATATTATTGAGAAATATAATAAAAAATAATTATTTTTTATATTTAAATATAATTATATACAATATAACTGAAATGATTAAATTTATTATCAATATTATATGCAATATTTTTAATATTTTCTTTGGTTTCAGAGGATGTTACAATTACAAAATATGTTTTATTTGTATCATCATTTTTTTCTTCGATTTCAATTTGAGTTAAAACTCCATAGTTGTATGTATACCAGATATTATTTGTTTTGAATAATACTTTATTGTTTATATATGCACATTTATCAATGTCTTCGTATTTAATAATATTTATATTTTTATATAAATCATAAATATAACCATCATTATATACTAATCTATCATTAATATTTTTTGTTTCGTCAGTATTATTTAAAAGATGCAAAATATTGAAATAATTATTAATGAAATATATACTATCATTGGTTTCAATATATATCTTTTCGTTCTTAATACTAAATAGTTTGTTAATTTTTTTATTAAATTTAATT
Source organism: uncultured Candidatus Peribacteria bacterium (assembly GCA_964545685.1). Taxonomy (GTDB): domain Bacteria; phylum Patescibacteriota; class Gracilibacteria; order BD1-5; family UBA6164; genus CAZJHB01. Next base: position 147,888 of record CAZJHB010000001.1, read on the forward strand.
TTAAAGAATTTCTTAAAAGTAATTGTCGAATTATATTCACCTAGTAAATATAAATACTTTGGTGTTTTAACATACAATAGTTCATCATTATTAATTTTATCAATTTTTTCTATTTTTTCATTTAATTTAAATGTTTTAAATACTTTAGGATATTGTTTAATCATTGCATCAGTTTCTTTATAATAAATTGTATTCTCATCATAGTAAAAGATATATTTATTACCAACATTCTGAATATTTAAATATGTATCTGGTAATTTTATATGTCCTTTTGGTGTATAAATATATAAATCATTATTAAATCTAAACATATTTAAAATACCATTATTATCAAAACTAGTATATTGTGAAACAATATCAACTGAACAATTTTCATAAATATCTATTTTATTATAATCATCATTATAACAATTTTTCAATACATTCATAACCAAATTGATATCGTTATCTGTAATTATACTTTTATATGAACGAAGATATACTGTAATTTCACCTGAAATGATTTTAATACATTTAATGTTTATATGATCTGAAAAACCAATGATAGTATTAGTATTAGTATCATTATTATCTACATTTCTGGCTAATTCATCGATATAATTGCAATCATTATAATACTCATTTTCAATACAAGCACTTTTTTTAACAACAAAAATGTTTTCAAATATCTCCATCTTACACTTTTAAAAAAAATACTCATTTATTTTACTATGCAATTACTTTATCCCAATGTTCTAAAATTAATTTATGATCGGTAATTATTTTTTCATGTTCTTCATCATATACTAATCCAGTTTCCATATCAACACCATGATTAAGTTTTTTTGGTATTTCATATTCTGCTATATTTGGACATAATATATCAGCATAATAGGTTAATTCACTAAAATTCATTTTATAATGTTCATCGATAAAGCAATGATAACAATTAAATTGAGATCTCATTTTCGGCATTCGTTTGTTTTTTAATTCATTGCGGCAGTATTCATTCTCTGCTTGGAATACAAGTGGACAGATTGGACTAGAAGCTTTTAATATATTTATCATTCTTCGGATTCTTTCTTCTTTTCGATTTGATGATTCAAATACTGTTAAATCTCCAGATTTTACTATATTACTTATCGAAATATACATGTTATGTTCAGTCCATTGTAATTCCTTTGGCAGATATTGTGTACCACCAATTCTTGAAATACGATTTTGAATTTGATCAACTAACCCAGGTGTCCATTGAGGATGTAAATGACTTACGTTGCACGAATATAAATCAATACCTTGTGCCGCCGTTCTTGTAAATAATACTACACGTATTAATTTACCACCATCAGATGCATTATTAATTTTTAATATTTTATCTTTAATTTTATCCGATTCATCACCTGTTAATGTTGCGAAATATTTATCTTTTGGCGCAGGTTCATGACCTTTTCTTAGAACTTCATTAAGATTTTTATATCCACGTAATTCCAATGCACGTTGATATATTAATATTGTTCGAACGAATTCGGAATATATTACATGTTTTATGTGTGGTCTTTTATTTACAATATCATCTACTATCGCGTACATTGCGGTACCGTGTTTGATTAATTCATTATCTGTTAGCAATTTATCATCCGGTAATTCAACTTCACTTTCGCCGAAAAATAGATTCGGATTGGCATACTCGCATATTTGACGTGTATATGAATTAAATATTTGAGTTTTACCCATTGTATTCATTTTTTTTTCGTATAAGAAAGCATTATAATGTTGTTTTTCTTGATCAGAACCCATTTTTACATATTTAATATTTCGAAATGTGGGTAATTTTGGTAAATCGAAATAGAGTATATATTTATTTATTCTGGATGCAAGTTTTAATTCAAAATATTCATCGTTTTCAAAATTATTCCATTCTATTGGATTCATAGTAATAGCATCAAACCCGTCAATATAACCTATAGCGAAATTAAATAATGGTACTAACTCAAATGTTTTGTTAATCATTGGTGTACCTGTTAAAAGAATACGTTTAGAGTTTTCTAAATTCATAATATATCTATAAATAGGGTTTAATTCATCTTGTTCCAATATTTTATTTGAAATACTTGAAGATATTAAATGTGCTTCATCCATGACAATAGTGATATAATTCGAAATATCTTTATCCTCAGCATCTTTGAGATCGTGTTTTTTCTTAATTATATTAATTGTGTTTTTAAAATGTTTTAAATTTTGTCCTGAATTTGAAGTAATATAATGAATGTTTGTATTATTTCCAAATTCATTCGATATTGAAGAATGTAATGCTTTTGGTGCAAAAATTATAATATCACGTTCAGGCCATAGGTCTGATATATGTTTAGCGGTACGAGTTTTACCAGCACCCATCGTATACGCTAATACGATACCGTTTATATTATCATTATCTTTCATATAATTAACGGCAAAATCCTGATGAGCAAACAACCCAGTTTTGGAATTTTTTACAAGATTAATAATATCCATATCATTAAAAAACAAAAAATGATAAATTTTACTATATCGTTATAATGTCAGAAGTTCAGGATATTATTAAAAAATACGAAATTGCTAAGGAATTTAGTGATGATGAAGAAAGTTTAAAACAAAAATTTAGACAAAAATTAATAAATTTGAAAGATAAATATATAAAAATTATTAAACTTGAAGAAAAAAATATTAAAGAAATTAATGATAATGGTGGATATTATAAAAAAATGATGGATGATATTATTGAATTACGTATTAATATTGTTAAACAATGTGCAGATGATATGGTATCTGATGCATTACGTGATACATATAAGTATAGATGGGATTCATCGCATTCTATTTCGGCAGATGATACTAATATATACAACAAGTATATATTAGATTTTGGGTTATCAGATAAAATTGATATTAAAAAAGTTTTTAAAGACTTTAATACATCAATTTTACATAATATTATTAATTCAAAAAAAAATTATATAGATTTATTAAATGATTTATTACTTGTTTTGATTATTACAAAGAAAGAGAATGATTGTATCGATAAATATATAAAATATATACATGAAAATCGTTTCGATACATATAATTATGATTTATATGCAACTATTTTATATAAATATAATGATAGTTTACGTAAATCATATAGTTGTATGACAGAAAGTGAATGTAAACTATATAAATATAAAATTGAAAAAATTCATAACGATACATTTAATTTAATCAAAATGCTTAATTCGTATTATTCTAATATTAATGATATTAATTCGGTTAAATCTAAAATCGAGATATATCAAAATAAAATTGATACATATAATACATGGATTGAAATGATTAATGATATATTGAATCCTGATTTCTAATTTAAAAAATGATTTTTTATTGAAATAATGTAATGGTAGCTAAAAAGACGCAACAGCAGGCTGGTAAACTTTTAAGTGAAGGAACTCGTATGACACGTGAAGCCGGACATATGTTAGGAACTGCGAAAAATAAATCTCAGCAACAAAAAGCAGGTAAAATGTTGGCAGAAGGTAGAAAGAAACAACGTACCGCAGGTAAAATGATGCATTAATTTTTTAACAAAATTAATAATATTTGTATTATTTAAATTAAAAAATAATAATTATCAATATATTGATATTTTTCTGTCATCAATTGAAGTATTACCTTTTATGATTTTAGATAAATCTTCGGGAATTGATTTTATTACTACAATTAGAGATATTAGTCTTAAATATAAAAAAATGCATTTAACCAATAGTGGAATTAAATGATACTGTAAAAAGCGAAGAAGATATATTTAAAATATTAGATTTAGAATTAATTTTCATTTTTTACAGGACAATATAAATTGTAATCATCATCATCAATGATCTTATCACCCATTACCTTTAAATTGCGACCACATATATATGTTTCATTCGAAGTGGTAATAAATTCTGTTCTACGTAATTCATTGTTAATGATAATGTGTTTAATTGGTTTATCAATACATACTTTAGTTGGAATTGTTTTATATTTTTCATTATCACCAATACCCAATCTCCCACATATATTACACCCAGCTGCCCATACAGTATCATCTTCGTCGAAGAAAAATGACATTCCTTTGAATAATAGCATTTTTTTAATGTTTTTATTTAATTTTACACTACCCGGGTTTAATACATCATATCTTTTATTATATTCACCTGTACCCGCTGAGCCGGAGTCATCTGTACCACAAACATAAATTTTATTCGAATTGGTTATAAAGTAAGTGGCGTCTGGACCAAATGCAATAGAATTTATTGCTTCATTTATATTTAATTTAGTTGGCTGTTTTAACCCACAACGAGAAATTAACCATCCATTTATGCCATTTTCAATAGTTCCTGCTATATATACATTATGCATGTTTGATATATAATAAGTTGAATACTCTCGAAATATAACCTGATTAATTTCTTCGGGTAATATCATTTTACTTAATCGAATTATGTCAATATTAGGATCTTCACGACGACCTAATTTATTGTTATTATTATTTCCTGTAATATAAATAGTATTGGTGTTTGTTAGAAAACATGTACTATTATCCCGAGATACAATATTCTTAATATTTTCTTTAATATCAATTTTATCAGGATAATAAATATATTCATCCAAATCATTAAGACCAAGTTTATTGTCTTGGTTGTTACCGATTCCGAATAATTCGTTATCAATATTTATAATAAAAATTGAATTGTTAAAAGTATATAAATGTTTAATGTTATTCTTCGTATAAAATAAATTTATCACCAGCATATCGAAATAAAAAATATATTTCATTTATTAAAAATGAAAATTATCTTATATAATGCCAAATGGAAGGATTTAAATTAATTCTTGTTTTACCAAACGATAAAAATAATCTTGTAGAAAAAGTATTGTTGTTTATTTATGAACTCAGTGATCTTGATGGTGGAGTATGTAAAGAATCAATTGAAAGATTATATCATGAAATTACCAAGTGTAATATTTGTGATTTAATCGATAATAATATTGTTAAAATAGAAGATATATATACCACTTACATTAAAAATATTGATGGTGTAAACATTTTATATAATCATTGTGTAGATACAATGGTGAAAAAAGAAAATGTATCAGATTTTAAATTACTAAATTTGAGCAATGCAAATACACTATTTGAAGTTATTGATGAGTATTTACCATCTAGAGTTGTAAAAGAAGATATGAAAGAATTAATATTACAACTAATTAGTTGCGCAATTGATTATAGTAGCAATAATGCTGACAAAAGACAAGAAGGAAAAGACTTGCTTATCAAATTATTACAATCTAATAAAAGTAAGATAAACGATATCATTGAAGTATATTTAGATCAAAAATATTCAACAGGTAATTTTAAATATCTAAATTAATTATTTTTTAAAAATGAAAATATAATTATATATTGAGTAAGAATGTCATTTCTTAAAAAGGTTGTAGATAACTTACCAAAAGATATTAAAGAATTGGAACGTAGTTTAAATAATGATAAACAAATGATGTTCAATCGAGGTGTTAAAGAAGGTATTGATCGATCCGATAAAAAATACGAAATTCTTATTAAGAAGTTAAATACTGAAAAGGCCAACTATAAATCACAATATGAATCGGTAAATCCATTACATATCAAAAAGGATGATCTTAAAAAACCTATTAAGGTTAATAAAGGATATATTCTATTGATTTCCGATGATGGTAATTATTGTGTAGAAAGTGCCGACAAGCCCAATAATATGAGCAAACGTCTTAAAGGACGTAAATTAGTTATGATGCTGTATACAAAATATCTAGATACGGATATTGATAATATTAATACATTAATCTTTAATAGCAAAACAACTATTAACCGTGAAAAAATCCCAATGATGATTACATATTTATTAAATTAAAAAATTAATATTTTTTTATATTATTGCTATCAATGTGGATAAGACTTACTGGGTGTAAACCATTTTGGGTTGAGAACGATGAACTTATGAAAGGTACTCCGTTCGATATCAAGTACGTTTTTGCCATACATTGGTTTTTGAGAAACACACACCGGAAAGGTCTGTATAAGTTTTGTCGAAATTTTGATCTATTGGATACTATATGCCGCAAGGATAGTTTAAAAGGATTAAAAAACGTTCATCACTACAACAGTATCACAAGAGTGTATAAAATCATAAAGCACTATTATGTTAACATGGAGGGTGCCGCTATTCATAATCCCACAATTTTGATGCTTATGCATCACTTATCGGCGTATTTTGCATTGTATTATCACATTCATTCAACGAACATTGCAATGTTAGAGGCATCAAGTCATGAATATGACATATAAATATTTTTTTATATAAAAAATAAATTATTCGTTGATATATTCATAACAATATTGGTACATTTTGATTTTATCCTTTACAGTTTTGCATATAAGATCTTTAGTCATAATATTATTATCAAGTTTAATAAAGTTAAATTTATTTGAATTTTTAATATTTTTATATTTCCATTCATCTAATACAATATTAGATTTATGATATGTATATAGTTGATCAATATCATCAACAACTGTATACAACACGTATTTATTATTAATATTATAAATTAATACGATATATTGTGGATTAATATCTACGTAATCTCCTTCGTATAAAACTTTAGTAGAAGTATTTTGTATTTCTTCATAGAAATGATTATTGTGATCAAGTATTTTATAATTATCATTATCATCAAACAACAAGAAATGAATAAAATGCATAAAATTTTCAAATTTTAAATAAAATGGATTATGTTTTTTATATCCTCCCATTGCAAATTTACCGTACATATCAAGATATTTAATAGGAATTCCATGGAGTTTAAAATTATTTTCAACTCGTTTGATAATAATATCCATAAATGGTAAAGCATATGGATATTTTAATTTAATATAATCAGAAACTAGTTGTAGATCTTCCATTACATGTATTACGAATTTTTTCATTTTTAAATATAAAAAATTATTCGTTAACATATTCGTAATAACAATAGTGTGTATTGGTTTTATCCTTTACAATATTGCATATATGATCTTCTGTCATAGATCTAATATCAGGTTTAATAAATCCGAATTTATTTGAATTTTTAATATTTTTATATTTCCATTTATCTAATATTACATTATATCCATCGGGTATATCTTTTCGGACAATATCATCAACAACTGTATATAACACACATTGATTGTTTATATTGTAAATTAATACAATACGGTGTGGTCCAATATCAACGTAATCTCCTTCATATAGAATTCCAGTTGAAGTATTTTGTATTTCTCTATAAACATAATTAATATGATCAATTAATTTGGCATGATCATCATATTTATCAGTTAATAAGAAATAAATATCATACATAAATTTTTCGAATGTTATATAAAATGAATTATATTTTTTATAACCCCCCATTTCAAATACATCATAATCTTCAAGATATTTAATAGGAATTTTATGAATTTTAAAATTATTTTTAATACGTTCGATGAAAATTTTTGCAAATGGTAAAGCATCTGGGTATTTTAATTCAATATAGTTGGCAACTTTTTGTAAATCGTCCATTACATTTATTAATATTTTTTTCATTTTTAAAAAATGAAAAAAAACAATATAAATTGTAATAATGGCTGAAACGAATAAATCTATCGTTGTATTTGTAGATCAAGTAAATAATGATATAAGCAATGAAATTAATAATTATATTCAAAAAACATTTAATTGGTGTTGTCAAGGAACCAGATCAATAAGTCCTGTAAATGTTATAGATAAATTTGATGGAACGGTATATGTATCTAAAACATCTTTGAAATATAAATTCGATATTAATTATTCATCAATGGATATCGATTCAAATGATCGATTCGAAGATGTTAAAGATTATTTGTCAAATAAATTTTGCGAAAACAATATCAATTATTTGATGACCAATGGTTATCAAGAATATTGGAAGTTGATGCAATAAAAAAAATGATTTTTTTATATTAATTGATATGGAAATATATTTTAAACCAAATAAAACACCAAGAGACATTTTTAAAGAAGGATCATTTGGTGGAGTTTATTGGCATGATTATTATTCAAATATATTAAAAACGAATTGTGTTAATCTGTATAAAAAATATCCATCTTCATGGTGGGTTGGTATTCCACATGAATTAATGACTTCAAGGTGGAAAGATAAAAATAGAAATAAATATAAAGTCAAAGTAGGATCTACTCTTCGAGAATGGGAAGATAATGGATGGATACATCCACAGGATCCATATGGATGGGTACAGTGGTATTGCGAATATTATAATGGACGCCGTTCCGAAGATGATGAAAGACAAATTAAAAGATGGTTGGGCGTTGCTGGTCCAAATGGTAGATTTAGAAAAAGATTAATAAACATAATAAAAAGTTCCGATAATCCAACCGGATGGAATGATTATTCAATTAGTCCAAAAATACGCCAAACCTTACTCCACTGGGGTTATGAACTAACAAAAAAAGATTTTAATAGTCAAATCTAATATATATATAATATTATTTACCTTATACTGATCTAGTAACTATCGCATATATAAAAAAATAAAAAATGAATTTTTTTTCATATATTGCCTGAGAACATGCGTTTCACCGAAGAAGAATTTGGATGGATCAAGTACATCCTTGCTGTGCGTTCATATATCGAAAAAGCTCTTGAGGAAGGAGAAGAGGATGAGGAGAAGATGAAAGTAATACTTTCTCTCGTTAGTTATTTGTATGAATTTGTAGAAAATCACTCATATGTGATAATCAACAAGTCACGCAAAATGAACAAGTACTTAACATTGCTTGATAAGGCGAGAGACATGTATAACTACTGTACTCTGTGTGAAATGTATAATTAAAAGAGAAATCTTTTTTAATTAATATAAAATCAAATCTTTATCTAAAAGATTAATTCTATTATAATATTTTTTTATAAAAAATCATTAGTATTTATATTTAATAGAGTCAATAGTATATTTATCATATAATATATTTATTAATTTTGTTGTTTTGTTTTCATTAATTTTACGTTTAATAAAGTTTACTTTTTTAGTTTTTTTATTAATTATAAATGTATTAATTTCACCATTTTTATTTTTAATATTTAATTCAATGCATGGTGACGTATTATACATATATTTTTCAATCAATATATTATTTTTATTTACACTTTCTAACTCATTAATTACTTTTTTATAGATGTCAATTGCCTTGTCATTAAATACAATTTTTGTAGGATTAATGAGGTCTTCAAGCCATGATGGAGTATTGATTATAAAGCCTCTATTTTTATATTTATTAATCCATATGTAACAGTTTAATAAATAAATATTATTATCAAAATTAATATTTGTTTTCATAGAAGGAATACCACATTTATCGTATACATATACTTTGCTATAACTATTATCGTAAATATACGGATAATATTGTTTCAAACTATTAGACCATTTTAAACAAATAAAATTCATAACAGCGAAGAGATGAAAGCGTGAAATTATTTTGTTTTTATTTTTCGAATATATTAAATCATGATTATTATTTGTAAATCTTTGTGATGATTTTTTTTCATATTTTGATATAGCTTCCAAATTATCTGTAATAATATCAATATCATTATATTTTATATTTAATGAGGGATATAGCAAAGACAATACAGAACTTCCGGTTATATAAATCGTATTTCCATAATATGTGCATAAATTATTTACTTTAATAAAATCTTCAATAATATTTTTATCAATGAAAATAAATGATTTAAGATTATAATAATTATTTACTTCTAAATCATTGCTATACTCATATTCTTTATGCTGAATTGTTTCATCTTTTGGTTTAATTAACTTAAAAATATCTTCTGGAATATTATTATTTTCAATATCATTCATAAGATCATTGGTTCCTTTGTAATAATATATTTGATTTAAAAATCTATAAATACATTCTTTATCCGATTTTAATACTTTAGTATTCTTACGAATTTCTTCAATAATACCAGATTCCTTTAAGAGTTGTGTAAACATAAACAATACCTGTATATCGTTAATAAAAATATTTTTCATTTTTTTAAAATGAAAAATATTTTAATATAAGTATAGCGATGTCTTTTGAAATATTTAATATTAAATATTGGAGCAAATTTTTAATTAAAGATATTCATCAACACTTTGGTTATTATCCATCAATCGATGAATTAATCAAATGTTATAACAATGAAAATACTTTACCAGAATTATCTTTGCAACAAAAATTATCATTAAAATATCATAATGATTTATCAAAAAAAATACCCCGAGATGATGTTAAAAAATATGTTGATGAATTTATGAATGACTTAAAATATAATAAAAAGTATTATATCGTTGGTTCATATTGTAGAGGAAAAAAAATGTGTGGCGACATTGATTTGATTATTCAAACTAATCAAAAAACATGGTGTTATAATGCCCGTAAACTATCTTCCATTATTTTGGACGCATTTGTAATTAGCGATAAAAAGGCTCATTTTATATGTAAATCAAAAATTGATAACAAAATATTTCAATTGGATATATTCTTATCGTCAGTCGAAGCAATGCCATTTATGATACTAGATAAATCTTCTGGCGTTGATTTTATAACTGATATTAGAAAATTATGTTTAACACTTTATAATATCCATTTATCGAATGTAGGATTTAAAGATCAACACAATAATTTATTAACCGATATAAATAAAAAGATTAAAAATGAACAAGATATATTTAAATTTTTAAAGTTTGAATATATTAAACCAGAAGAAAGATAATTATATTTTTTAATTTATATAATAAAAAATTAAACAACATCGTATAGGAATAATCCCATTTTTAATACATTACCATCAATATCATTAATATCTACGTATGGACGACCAGATTGTGTTTTCTTAATAAAATCAGATCTTTTAAATTTCTTAATATCATCGTAATTGATCCAATGCAATGAACCCATTTCTTCTGGCACAAATGACGATAAATCATATTGTTCTTTTAATTCAATATCTACTACATTAATGACAGGAATATCACCCTTTCTAAATTCACCAAATGATTTAATTTTATCTTTAGTAATCAATCCACTGCTTTCTTCTTCGATTTCTCTTAATACAGCAGCATGCATTGTTTCACCATTTTCAATTTTACCTCCAAGTAATTCAACTGTACCGATTCTATCACTTCTTGTTTTTTCACCAACAAGAACTAAATTTTTAAAACGAATACAACCAAATACTGCTTCGATAGCCATGATATATAACAATATATAATATATTTTTTCATTTTTTAAATTATAAAAAATGATTTATATTACTTATATAAATGCCGGGAAAGGATATAGTATATGACAAATTTATATCCAAGTATCGTGCACGTTATAAAAATGTTACTAACGCAGATATTAAAAAATTAACAAATAAAATTACACATAATCCTTTAGTATTAAATATAAATTTAAAAAATGAATATTATAACATGATATTTAAATCATTATTTAAAAAATATTTGATAAAAAATATTTCTATAAAACAAACAAATTTTATTGATATAACCGATTATTGCAAACATAATATATTTGCAATAAAAAATTACTATAAAAAATTATTTAATATTAATTTACTTATATTAATCATAAGTAAAATAGAATTTATAAATAATCCCGTGTATTTTAATTTATTTAACAACTGTTGTTGTTTATATCGAATACTATATATACATCATTTTGAACATTCACAAAAAAAATAAAATAAAAAGCAAATAATATTATTTTTTTACAGAATACACAAACTGTGTTTTATCACTAGAATTCAATACCGTAACTTCTATCATACATAAATTATTATTATAAAATATATTTAGTTTAGTACAAAATTGCATTAATAATACCTTCGATATAATACTACCAATATAATCAATTTCACTATTGCTTGGAACATATAAAAGTGTTGTATCAATATCAAAAACACCATTATTGTTCCATGTGATTTTATTTATTAAATTATTTTTTTCAAAATTAAACATACCACGATCTTTTAAATCAATCAACATAACAAAAAATAAATTATATTAAATTTTCATTTTATACTCTTCAATATACTTCAAATAATTAATGAATCTAACAAACGGTGTACCTTTGGATCCAGAACCGGTGATTAAATCAGCGGCACTACCCATTAAATCAGTAACACGTCTTGGAGTTGTACCAAGCGATTTGTTATCAGCAATATCCTTCGAATTGACTACTTCTTGTACAAGTTTCTTAATTTCTTCATCAACCTGTTCCTTTGTAAAATCTTTATACTTGGGATCGTTGAGAATTGCCTTGTACTTAATATCATAACTGTTTGAAAGATTTTTAAGATTTGGAGTACAACCAGGACTTACAGTGGGATCTGCTAACTCACAAATCCATGAAACTGGATCTGTAAATGTTCCGTCGCCGAAAATCATGACTTCTACATCACGATTATGTCTTTCCTTAAATGCATTTTGAATCTTTTGACAGAATTCATCACCATTCTTGGGGAAAAGCTTGAGTGTTTCATGTTCTTCGGAAATAATATTACACCCAAGAAGACCATATGGACTCCATCTTTCATCGCTATAACCATTATTTTTATTACAAACATCGATTAAAGCATGTTTTTTTACATTACTAGACATTCCCATCAAATCAAGATGATAATCATGGAATCTACAAGCAAGTACATTATCGGTCTTACACTGATAAATGTTACTATAAATAATTTCACATTGTTTACCCTCATCTTCGATGATTTTACGATAATATTTAGCATAGTCTTCACCTGTCCATTCATGTGTACGAATACCCATTTCTTGTTCAGTTAAAACTGTATTAATATCGTTATATCCTTTAGTAATCATTTCATCAGGTTTCATAAATCTGTTACCTTGTTGATCATGATCAATGTTAAATTGAATAATAATTTTATCTGAAACTCCTCGAGCAAAACCCTTGAGCATCATACTAAATCTATTTCTTGACAAAATAGGCATATAAAGCTGCAATTCGCGAGGATTATTATATAATCTCTTGATTTCACTAGCAATTTCATCAACAGTAATAACTAAATTTTGGCTTAAAGCTACTACCGATTCGGTAATAGCAATAGCTTCATGTTCAGTTTCACCTACATTATCTACTTTAACTAATTTATCGACTACATCATTCCAATTTGTATCTTTGTTTAATTTACCGTATTGAATACCGTATGCAATGCTACCAACTGTGTTTTCGTCAATATAGACCATTTATAACCATTGTATTAGAAAATAATCATTTTTTACATATTAATGTTAATTTTTTTAATAATTTATATCCAAAAAATTTTCATTTTATAAAAAAAAATAATAATATATATATATACAAATGGTGTGGCAACATAACTTGTGAGGCTATATTCCACGATTAATGAAAAAATTTTCATTTTTTAAAAAATGCCACATATATTCATACTTATATATATATATATATGCACTTATTATGGTAGATATAACTTGTGAGGCTATATTCCACGATTAATGAAAAAATTTTCATTTTTAATAAATACATGACATGATATGCAACATGTTCAACCATTCAGCAATATCTGTTTTTGGGTCCCATAATACTTCAGTTGGAAATTTTTCTTTTTTTAATATCCAATTGATGACATGATACCCACATGTATATCCATCGACCTGTTGACCATATTCGAAATCAATCAATACATCTTCACCATAATTTGTGTACGCATAATTCAATGCCTGTATTATATGGCTGTCGTGTATTAATGGATCAAAAATGGTTAAAGTGTTATAAATTGCATTATAACATAAACCCATCCAATGATTGGCATTGACCAAAAGAAGCGTATAGTAGATCAGTGATTGATCATTTTCTAACCCAAGTGGTTCAACTGCGCTTGCATTATTGCTTGAAAACTGCGAAGCAACAACGACATTGAGCTTTTGGTTTTTCCAGTTCATCATGTCAACGATATTGACAATCTGCTCTTTTTCCAACATTAATTTGTTTGGTTCCATCGATTAAAGTAAATAAGAAATTATTTTAAATTTTTAAAAAATTATAAATATAAATCGTCTACATCATCATCCATGATAATGTTATTATTTGTAATAAATATCATATTTTTTTCATTATATAAATCACATATACTAATACCAGATGTTAAATCTTTATTGGTATAATTTGGAATAATTCTATTTGCATCATAAGATTCCGTGATTTTTTTGACTTCTGCGGAATTTTCAATAATTTGTTTTCCTTTATATCCAGCCAATTTCTCGAATAATTTTTCTGATTTAATTTTACTAAAATATTCAGAAGGCATTACTAAAATGAAATTAATATTATAATCATATTGTTTTTTAACATTGATATTTTTTTCCTCAATATTGTATAGAATTTTAGCAATAATACTAGTAGCACCTTCTAAAAATTGAAAGTTATCAATAATAATAATACCCTTTTTTCGGTTATATTCTTCACTAATTTTATCATCCAATAATGTTTGAAACATCTGAGCGTTGATAATATATTCAACACAATTAATATAAGATACATGATCGATTGATTTATCATGTTGATATTTATTGGCGGTTTCTAATGCAATAGTAGATTTACCTGTACCAATACCACCGTGAATAAGTGTAATTTTTACACCATTCTTTTTTAATTCTAAATTATTAATAGTTTGATTAATAGCGTTATCTGCTATACTTATATTCTTAACAAATCCGTTTTTTGAAATATTTGAACTAATTGTAAAATAATTACCACCAGGTGGAATACATTCACTAATAGCCTTTGCAATCATTTCATCGGTAAGAACAATGTTATTCATCTTTATTTTAGTAAAATCGATTGAATTATCATTGTTTAATTCTTCTATAATATTATTGCACAGCATGTTTTGAACACGTGAAAATGCTTCACTTATCATGGCACCAGTAAAACCCGATGTCATAAATGCAAATTGATCAATATTAGGATTTTTAATAATATTATTTTCAATATAAGGTTGTAATTGTAATTCTATCATTTCTTTACGTCCTTCAGTATCGGGAATACCAACTTCGATTTTAAGTCCTAAACGACCAGAACGAAGAATAGCATCATCAAGTAAATCTAATCTATTTGTTGTTCCAATAACAATATAATTATCGTTCTTTTTAATACCATCTATCTTAGATAAAAATTGATTAACAACTTTATCATCAATACCTGTACCACCAGAACTGCTTCCGCGTTTTTTTAGCAATGAATCAATTTCATCGATAATAATTAAGAAAAATCCATCAGGATTACTCTCGGCTTCGGCAAAAATATCTCTGATATTAGATTCAGACTGACCAACATATTTATTTAAAACTTCCGGACCAGATATTATTTTTGGTTCATTGGTAAAGCTAGCTAATTTAGAAATTTTACTAGCAATTAATGATTTTCCTGTTCCCGGTTGACCATAAAGAATACAACCTTTTTGTTTAAGATTTTTTAAATTCGGCATACCAACACCTCGAGGAAGTAAAAGTTGATTATATATTTCTCTTAAAATATGCGATGCACCACCAATACCAATATTTTTATATGTAATTTCATTAGGTGGAATAAGTCCTTTTAGGACACTATCACCACGATAGTTCATATAATTTTTTTCATTGATATAATTAATATATGTATATAATGAATCTTTTTCAAGTAAAATTTCAGTTTTTTCAATATCAATAACACCTTCCGTGTCATTATCATTAATAGTAATCGGAACAATGTTTAATGTTATTGTTTTATTTAAATTTTTAGGTGTATATTTAATAAAATATACACGGTTTTTAATAAAATACGATTGTGATAAGTATTTTTTAATTATATCGATCAATTCAGCCGCATCTATCACTATATTCATGTCATATGTAGTAGTTAAATAAACATTGAAAATGATTTTATTTATAATATTATTATTTGTAACAATAAAAGGTTCAATATCATAATCTTTTTTAGGATTTATTTCTAAACATTTATAATTATTACTTGAAATCATATAATAGTTATTTACAATTCTTTTTGGAATTCTAATCATGTTATATGTATTTTCAACATTTTCAATACTATTAATATGATCCATAAAACATACTTGATTTATCAATGGCATATGATTAATATCTTTAATAATTGCATAATAAATTTTCTGACCATTAATTTCAGATTCTGATAATAAATTCATATATTCTCTTCTTAGAAAAATTTTCGAACTAACAACGTCTTCGATACAACAGATTTTCATATGTAACGATTATTATATTATTTTTTCACTTTTTAAAAATGAATATATATATATATAATTAATGTCCTTTAAAACTGAAACGTTAAAACTATTTTCCGATACAATATTTGAATATATATCAAAGGAAGTGTTATATGATCAAGAGCATTGTTTGCTTGATTTAATTAATTATTTGACAATTGTACAGTTTTCAAATTTTAGAAACTTTTTAACACAATCTAATATTATTTACAAATATATCATAGATGATGATGATTATATAATTGATATCGACAATATTGATTATACGCCTGTTGATTTTAAAAAAATAAATGAAATTATTGATGATGATAACGATTCGAAATTAATACATGCAATGTCATGTTTATATATATTATATTATATAAATCATGAAAAGTTAGATATAATAGATTTAAATGATTATTTTAAATTATTTAGTGAGTATATTATTAATAAAAATATATTTTTTTAAATAATAACATTTTTCAATAATATACTATAATGACATGAATTAAATTGCTGTTGGAACCTCAATGTACCCCCCGTTCATTCCAAAATGACTTTTTTTAATCGAATAGTGTTTTTTTATCTATTATATGTTATGAATGAAATTTTAGTATATAATTTATTACTGGAAGCATACAATTCTGATGATATTAATATAAAGAAGAACCTATATCAAGATATTTCGAAAAAATTACCAAAACAAGGTACAAAGGAATGGTTTGAAACAAGAGAAGGTAGAACTTATGATAAAATTTTAAATTATTTATTAACGAACCCACAGTATCAAAATTTAACTACTAAAATATTGGCATCAACTGTCATTAATAGTTCAGAATTAGGATTATTAATGAATGTTTCAAAATATCCAATGCCCGGAAAAACTGGTTATGAAACATTGCTTTATAAAAAACGTAATCCAGAATATTTTAAAACATATGCAACAAGTTTTGGTAATAATTTTGAAGATGGTAGCGCCTTTATTCTTTCACAAATGTTAAATATAGATATATGTGATATTGGTAGTATACAACATCCGGAATATCCATATGTACGTGGTTCGGTAGATGGTTTTTGTGAATATAATAATAAATTTACTATTATAGAAATTAAAACACCACCGCGTAGATATCCGAATCCCAGTTATATAGTAGATGATTATTATCTACAAATGACACAAAATATGGAAATTATGAATTGTAATCAAACAATATTTTGTGAAGTACACATGAAACCATGTTCTGTGGAACAATTAGATGATGAATTTGCATTTGTTCCAGAGCCAGGTTATTCGAGATATTATACTCAATTTTCACGATATGGTCTTGCATCTAATGCTTCCAAATATAAAGTTTTATTAACGTTGATATATGATTACTCGAGTTCTTCTAATAAAATTATTGATTTGGGAGCTTTAAATAATAAAAAAATATTCGAAGAATGGATGTTTGATGAAACTAAAATATTTAAACCATATAAAACTTTAGATACAAATATCGACGAAGGTTATGAATTGATTGAAGAATTAGAAAACATGCCTAATGTAATTGGATATTGCTTTACTAAAATATTTTGTGTTAATATTCAAATAATGAATCGTGATAAAAATAATTGGTATAATAATGTATTACCAACAATTAAAAAAATAATTGATGATGTTTAATTAAAAATCAATTCTAAACATGATTGGCGATTACAGTTTTCAATATCGTCATAAATTAGTTCTAAACATTCTGTACGTTTTATATATAAAGGCGAGTATATTTTTTTTATATATGAAAACAATTCATATCTATATGTATATTCGTTTTTACCAGCAATGTATAATTCCCCGTTTAACGATATAAAATACGTAATTGTTGATAAATGTTTTCTTATGATTTGTGATATTGGTTCATTGATATTAACTTTCGTTGGAATATTAATACATTTATCATATATATTAACACCAAGTTGACCGTAATGGTTAAACCCGGATGCATAACAATTATTTTCTGTTGTCATATAAAAATTTATATAATTCTGAAAATGCAATATTTTTCTAATAGGTTCATCTAATTGTATTTTCACAGGTGAAAGTATTTCGTTATCCGTAGAACCAACACCAAGACAACCTGCAACATTACAACCACACGCATAAATATCGTTATCTATTGTAGTAAAATATGTCGCTGTATATTCGTATTCTCTAATTTCTTTAATTTCTTTAATTTCTTTATCAATTACAACTTCTGTTGGTATAATTATTTTAAAAGTATTACTGTCAATACCAAGAGAGCCATGTAAGTTGCGCCCACATGCATAATATCTATTATCTATTGTTTTAAAATATGTTGAATACTCAAAGCTAATAATATCTATAACTTGTTTATCAATATTAATTTTATATGGTTTGCGAATATAACCTTTATTTGGATCAATACCCATTTCACCATACTTATTATCACCGTATAAATATACTTCTCCATCGGTGGTTATACAAAATACTTTATTATTATTTACAATAACTTTGTTAATCATTGAATCAATATATACATTTTCAATAAAATGTTTATGTCCATCTTCGTAATAAATATTTATTTCATTATTTTTGTTTATTAATATTTTATTATCTTTATAATATAAAATTCTATCACCGGTTAAGCAATCCATATACTGTTCTTAATAATAAAAATTTTCATTTATTATATTATAAGTTTACCTGCATATTTTTCTATAACATTAGTATTTTCACTTATCCAACGAATTGATTTAACTTCGGTATTTTTTTGTATTAAAAATACTTTATTTATATTGTAATAATATTTATCCGGAATTTCTGCTTCATATAAATAATAATAATAATATTGATTGTTATCTTTAGCATGATATTTATAAACATTATAATAATTTGAAAAAGATAATTTATTTAAAATATTTCGTATTAACGGAACTTCTTCATATAATTCACGTTTAGCTGTTTCAATTTTTGTTTCATTTTTTTCTGCCTTTCCTTTTGGAAACGATAATATAATTTTATCTTCAATCCAATTACCTAAACTAATATCAATATTATATTCTGGATATAATTTAATAAATTTATAAAATTCTTCTTTAGTACAACTTAATAGATATTTTTTTAATTGATTTTTTGATATTCGTTTATTTCGTTTTATTCTATCAATCAATAATTGATATGCATAACTATCTTTGCGCTCTACCAAGCAATAGTATTTACTACCATTAATAACCTGGTATAATAGCACTCCTATACTCGTATTGGTCATTACAATGATACAAAAAAATATTTATTTAGACAATTTTTTTATATTCAAAACATAATTTAGATATACTATTTTCATTTTTATAATATTCAATTCGAATAATTTCACCAACATCACCAAACATATGAACCGATAATGGATCATTAATGTCTATTTCTTGAAGATACTCATATTTGTCTAATATTTCTTCGTGATCTTTATTAATTATGGTAATATTTTTAATATTATAAAATAATACATTCTGAAAGAAAGGAATATACAATAAATTAATATCATTCATTACAACATTATTATAATATATTACGATATTTTTTTTCTTGTTATCAATATTTAATCCATATATTACAATTTTATCATAACTATTTAATTTATTAATAAGTGTTATATATTCTTTGGCGGATTTACTTGTATTTACAACTACACATGCTACTTTTTTGTTCATAAACTCACCAAAATAATATATTATATTGGTATCTTTTTTGACAGTGTATTTAATATTGAGATATTCAAACCACTCTTCCATTACATATAATAAGTAAAAAAGCATTTTTAGTATTATGTAGTATTAAATGGTATAAATCTTAAACGGTCTTTTAATATACGTATGACCGCTAAATCAGCAATGGTAAGTTTTTTTTTAAAGGTTGGTTTATGTTCAACTGGTAAAATCAATGGCATATTAGATGTAATTTCATAAGCTATATCGGTAACTTTATTGGAATCTCTCTCGTACGATTCAGTATTTAAAATATTATCCAAATTCATTTATTCATTTAATTAGTAAATATTATATTTTTTATATATTTCATAATAATACTTTTTTCGAATTATAAAGATATTATCTGGTCCATTATTGTTATATTAAAAAAAAAAACAATTCTTTAATGTCGTAATTCAACATTAATCATGTTATAAAGTTCATCAGCCGATAACACATATGCGCCAATGTCATCTTCTGTCGGAGTTACTGGATCGCAATCAAAATTGATATGAATATTGTTCATATCACATTCAATGCTAAATAAATCGTCGTACATCAGATATACAGTATAATATGAAAAAAAAATCAATTTTCAAATCAACTTAACTGTGTTTAATAAATTACTTTTTTTATTATTATATGAAACATGGACGATTTTATTCCGCATACATATAACATTAGACTTGCTAATGAAACAGAATTAAAAAATCGATCAGTTAAAATAATTACACTTAATAATAATATACAATCAATATATAATGATACATATCTTGGTATAGCAGATGATCAAAAAATTTGTGAATTTTGTAATCAAAATAAAAATAAATGTCCCGGACATTTAGTATTATACGAATTGCAAGATTATATTCCAAATCCTATTGTAGTTAATATGTTTAAAATTGTTTTGAAATCAGTATGTGCCAATTGTGGTGCTATACCTTTAAATAATGAAAAGTTAAATGCCTTATATATTAATAAAAATAAACTTATACATATTGCTGTAGCAGATGCTATAGAGAAAGAAGAAGTTTGTCCACACTGTGGTAAAAAAATACAAATTTATAAAACTAAATCGGAATATTTATGGTCTAAATATATTTTAAATGATATAGTAATTGATAACAATATGGAAATTAAAAAATTATTGGATAAATTTCCGGATGAACACTGTAAATATATTAATTTAGAAGCTGATCATTCTCATCCAAAATTATTCATGACAAAATATTTTACTATTCCTAATTATAATATTCGAACAGAAAAACGTGATATTAAAACAGGTAAAGTTAGTATTTTGGAAGATATATTAAAAAAATTACATATTTTTAATAAAGAATCATTTTATAGTAGTAAATCGAATGAAAAATTAAAAGATATTGACAAAATTACACGTCCAATGAAAGTATTTGCATGTGTATCACGAATGATAACACAATTGGGTGAAAAAGATGAAAATCTTATCAATAGAGTTATTTATGATCAAACTAAACAATTGAACCATATCCCTATGGGAATAGGTGATAAAGAAAAAGATGGTTTCTGGAGACAAGAATTAACAGCTAAACGTATGAATAATACTGCTCGTTCTGTTATTGGTCCCGATCCTAACCTTAAACCATGGCAGATAGGTATACCGAAATATGCTGCAGAAAAACTATTTTATCCAGAAGTTATTAATCATTTAAATATTGATAAAATAAGATCATTGGTAAGCAATGATACATATCCCAAAGTACATAAAATTTTAAAAAAGAATGGTAAAAATTTATATGTTTCAAATAATAAACAATTTATAAACAACAGTTTAATGATCGGTGATATTGCGTATAGAACAGTTATGGATAATGATATTATTGTAACTATGCGTAATCCAGCAAATCATAAAGGTTCATGGTCAGCATTGCATGCTGTGATTCATAACGAAACAAATATAAAATTACAACCATCACTGTGTCCTAAATTCAATGCAGACTTTGACGGTGATGAAATGAATATATACTGTCCAATTGATCCAAAGGTAATATATGATATATATTTACAATTATCTATTGAAACACAAGTTATGGATGAAAAATACATGCGTCCTACAATAACATTAACACAAGATCCTTTAATTGGTATTATTCATCTTTCGTATAATAATTATAAATTAAACAAAGATGAAATTAATTATTTAATTAAAGATTTGAATATTAATGATCTGAAAGATAATCCAACGGGTAATGATATTATCAGTAAGATTATCCCAAAAGGTATTTACATAACAAGTAATTCGAATGTTAAGGATTATTATAATAAATTCAATGTATCTTTCCCAAGTACTATTATTGAAGATGGTGAAATTAAACAAGGAATCATCGATAGTGTATTCGTAGGTAATAAAGGTGGTAAGCTTATTGTTGCTATTTTTAATAAATATGGAGCTAAACGTGCAACCGAATTTATTGCAGATGCAATTACATTAGGTAATAGATCATGCCAAATTATCGGTAATACGTTACCAATGGCGTGGTTCTCAAAAAATAAAGATAAAATTACACGTAATATAGAAAAAAACAAACAAGAAATTATCGATCTTTCGATGAATTATACAATGAATAATATCAATATTCCAACAAGTATTGATCCTAAAAAATATATTGAAAATCTAACAAGTATTTATTTGAATAAACATTCGTCTACTATTGAAAAATTATCAATTAATAATATGCTTAACAGTCCACTATTCTTTAATATGCTTATTAAAAATTTTGATACACAAATTAATCAAATTTATGGTGTTATTGGTCAAGTATCAATTAATTCAGAAAGACCAGAATTACAACCAAATTATACGAATAGAGCATTGCGGTCATTTGCTTTCAATAGTAATTTTGCTGAACACAGAGGTTACATATCTAATGGATATAACAGCGGAATGACTGAAGATGAATTATTCTTTGCAGCAATGGAAGGACGAAAAGATTTATATGCAAGTAAAGCAAGTGTATCCGAGGAAGGTGAGTTTGATAAAAAAATCAATCATAATCTTCTTAATATCCATTATTCAAGCAATAATTGGGTTGCTGGAGCAAATAATAAAATTATTTCTTTAGATTATGGGATGTATAATTGCTATACTATATATAAATCAAAAATTAAATATTACATTACACAGATGAACAATGAAGAAATTAATGAATTAAGTAATATTAAAGAAGAAATTGAAGCACTATTCAACGATAGAGATGAAAACAGAAATGTTTTAGTAAACAGTTATAGTGTATCGCAAAAGAAAGTATTCGATGAAAATGATGTAACAATTACAATCCCATTTCCATTAGAAACAATAATAAAGGAACTAAACACGGATGTATTGAAAAAAGATAAAATTATTTCGAATACAGAATGTTATAATATAGTTAAAGAATTTAATAATAATTTGCCTTTACTGTTCGGTGATAAAATTAATAATATCACCGAATCTCATACTCAAATTATTAAAAAAATTATTAGATTTTATTTTGCAAGCAATATAGTAATAAAAAAATACAAATGGGATAAAGAAACATTAATTCAATGTTTGGATATTATTAAAAATGCTTATAATAAGGCTATTCTTGGTTATTATGAACCAATAGGTCCGATAGCTGCACAATCCATTGTCGAACCAACGAAGCAAGCAAAACTAAATGCCCTGCATACTAAAGTCATTTTGATTGGTGCTGTTTCTACTTTAAATCAAACAAGAGGTTTGAAACGCATTGATGAATTAATTAATGGAAGTAGTGAAACCGAAAATATTATTAAAAATACAATTACATATTTATCTTTAAAACCTGGAGTCGATTCTAATATTGTATTATTGAAATTAAAAAATATATCACTAAATAATTTACTATATAATTTTCAAATTAGAATCGAAGATAAAATTTCATATATTGAGTTGACTATGGATACTGATGCAATGATCGAAAATGGTATGATATATCATATGATCGTTATTAAGGAAATTATTCGTAATAAATATCAAGATAAAATCAATGATATTAAAATTGATAAACCAAGTGTTATTAATCCAAAAATAACTATTACAATTAAAAATATTAATGATAAACAATTAATTGAATTAGCACATGATATTAAAAACAATACCATTATAAATGGTTATGATGGAATTAATAATGCTACTAAAGTAATAATTAAAAATAAACCATTATTTAAAGATGATGGTATTGTTTATTTAGATGAAGAAAGAATTTATGTAAATAGCACATTTAGTAATATACTAAAATATGCCGATGTTTTAAATAATTATATTGATTTTAGTAAATCATATTCAAATAACATACATGATATGTATAATATATTTGGCATTGTTGGTGTTAAGAATTTAATTAAGCAAGAATTTATTTTGGAAGATATTGTTAAGATTAACGAAGAACATGTTGATCTTTTGATTAATTACATATGTTCGAAGAAAAAAATGACAGGTATTAAGTATTCTACAAATATTAGAGATTCAGAAGATTTGTTTAGTAAAATAACATTTGCAGAAGTTACTAATGGTTTAGAAAATATTATACGTCATAAAAATATATCATCTGCAAATAATACTATACCGAGTATTATTATGAAAAATAAAAATAGTATTGGTACAGCTGCGGTGGAATGTGGAACTGATTTTAATGTATTATTTGATAATAAAACATATCAAGAACTGGCTGAAGAATTTGGATTATAATAAAAAATGAATATTTTTTCATATTTTGCCAAAATGTACAGATTTGTTCCATTTGATACACCTCGTAGAGCTATGGTTATAAAACCAGAACCTAAACAAGTGTTGTTTCCTCCAATTGCCCCGAAATCTAAAAAAAAATTATATGTCAATGGGCGTTTGAGATTACCGTGTATTAAAAACACACGTATATGTGAAGAATCTGTCTTTAAGGAGAAATTTGTTTTGCCGCAAATTTCTCATTAATTTTTTTTATAAAAAAAATGATTAATTATATATTTTTTAATGAAAGTAAAAATAGATATTGATACTTTTAACATTAAAGATTTAAATGAAGATACTTATAAAAAATATAATTACACAAGTTTATATAGATATATTATATCTAAAAAATGTAATTATGATGAAATATTATATTTATCAAAATTTGATTTAGGTAAAAAAATAAATAATTATATAACTAATAAATATTGTATAAAAAAATACACAGATAAAATATATTATATTAAAGCATTTAGTTTTCATTATCATAATAAACATGAAAATATTATCGATTTATTGTCTTATAATCATCAAAATTTAGAAATGTTATATAAAAAATATGACACAACATCCGATATTACAAATTGTTGTGAACAAATTAAAAATGTATTAAACTATATTCATTCCAATGGTTGGTATCACGGAGACTTACATATGAATAATATAGTTTACGACAATAATAATAAATTAATTAAATTAATTGATTTTGAATTATCAGATAATATCAATATAAATTACTTACCATTTGTATATAAAATAGAACCTAAATGTAATATCCATTCGTTATTAAACATATTAACAAATGATATATTTAAAAAAGATATATACTATCTTAGTTATTTTAAATTTAAAAATGATATAGAATTATATAGAAATGATAATGTTATTAAAAAATATAGTACTGAATGCAGCATACAGAATTTACCAATAAATATATTAGATATAATTTATGATATTCAATATAAAAATGCATTTATTCATAGTGTAATATTAAAACCTGATTTAAAAATTATTTTTATTTCATCTAAATACATTACATCGATGTGTCGATATCAAAATATTGATATAACAGATTTTTATTATTATGTAAATAATAAAAAAAGAAAAGCCGAAATAGATAATTATAAACAATGTTTTTATAATGAATTATATACAAAAAATAATAATCAGCATATTACAAATGTTATTAAATATATTTAATGTATTAAAATTATTTTGTATGATATTTACAATACAATCATATTTGGGTTTCGATAAATATTTTTTCAAATAGATAAGGTATTATGTATATTTATAAATATATTATTAATTTTCAAAAATTGATTATTATTATATTATTGTGAGGTAATGTCCGAAGGAAGTTCTAATTGCAAGAAGTTTTATATTAATTATGATAATCGTAAAGAAGCATATAATTATATCGCTAATATTTCATACTACGCAGTCAAAGATGCATATAAAATGTATATCAAAAAACATCCTGAAGAAGATGAAATATGTAAAAATATGTTAGATTTGATATATATTTTAGAAAAATACGATATTGATGATACAACCGGAATTTATTTGACGGGATTATCGTTAAAAAATCATGGATTAACAAAAGAAAATTGCTATACCAATGCACGTAAATTTATTGAAAATAAAGATTTTAGAAGCGAAGCTTTAGCCCATAATAGAAATAAAATTGTAGGCGGCGAAATTGATGATAAAAAAGAAAGATATTATAATTATGTTGATAAAGTAATTGAAGGATTTATTACAAAAAGAGCTACTGATAACAAGTTTACAAGAATGTTAAATGATTATGTATTAGACTTTACTAATTTTGATGATACAAAGAATCCATCAGAATACGAATATGTTGATGTTGAAACATGTTACGTGGCTACACCAATTAGCGGTTGGCTTAATTTAGCTCATACAATGGGTATTTTCCGTTTCAACATAAACAATATTGTTTATCAAGAGAATTTTGATAAAGAATAAAAAATTATATAGTTATATGTGTTAAGTTTATATTTTTTTCACGAGATATTCTAAATACTCTATTGGTTTTTTGCATAATTTCAGTTTTTGTATATTTTTTATCTGCATCATCAATAATTAAATAATCTGTAATACTGTCTAAATTTAATCCTTCGATATTATTTATTGTTAAATTATCTTTATTAATGTTAAAATTATTAATAACCCAATCATATATTGCATTGTTATATACACTTATAAAATATGAATTTTTAGTTAAGATGCTATTAATTATATTTTTTATAACACTTAAATTAACATATTCAACTGTGTTGTTCTTTTTGTTATTATCGTCTATCATAATTATATTATTAAATAAATTAATATGTTTATTACATGTTTGACAAATGTTTGTACAATGATTATTAGTATTAAAATTAGTAGATTTATATGTATTCATAAATGTAATATAACATTCAGCATGTATTGCATGTCCACAATCACCGTATATGATTAACTTATCTATATTATTAAAAACTTTTCTGCAGATAGGACATACCAATTTATCATTTGTCAATTTCAATAATGAATTAAAATCTAATGCTAGTAATTGATTGAAATCTGTTAATTCTATTTCCGTATCATGTTTTTCAGCATTAATGTAATCTAATAAACTATATAGATATGATTTATTTATATGATCATATTTTTTATTTGTTAAAATACTATTTATAAACATTGTACAATTCGATGATGGTATAATATTTAATATATTATTTACAATGTCCTTATTATCATTGGATTGTAGCAATAATGATACATAGTATTGTTTATCAACATAATTACGTAATTTTTCATAATTCGTATCAAGTATATATTTATTTTCTATAATATCAAATGCATAATATTTTTTTAAATCTTCATATAAATAACGAATTTCATGTATATTTAAATGTTTAACATAATTCACTTCGTAATTTTCCATTTTTTCAACATATCTTAGATATAATAACTTATCAAATGTTTTAAATGTATTTAAATAATATGATTGAACATCATCTAATATAACCAATAATTTCATACCATACATAGTAAACATTGATAAGATGTTACAAATATCACCATGTGTTGATATAATAATATCATAATCATTGATTGTATCAAAATCCATCTTGTTATTTGCATTTTTATATAGTAATATGTTTGAAAAACTTGTCCATTTTTTGTATTCATTTAATACTTGTAATGCTAATTTCTCATTTTCTGCAATATAAATAGTTCTATAACCATCCTCTATTAATATGATAGAAGGAATAATAGCAGATAAGGTTTTACCAGATCCGGTATAACTCGAATTCCATATATGATTATATTTGTTATTTTTATTTGTTAAACATATATATGGAAGGTATTGATCCTCGCGGTATTTATCGATATTTTTTAAATACTCCATTATTTTATACTAAAAAAATCATTTTTTATTTTTCTTCATTAATATTATAAGAAATATTATTATTCATAATCTGAAGATATATATTATTTAATTTTTTATTATTTTGGATATATTTTAAAGAATTGCTTGCAATATTTTTAATTTTTTCTTCAGACAATAAGTTGTGACCAATACCATCATGATCATCTTTATATAGTGAAAACATATTATTTAGAAATTTATACATAATATGAATAAGATCATCACCGGGTTGATATGATGTGGAACCGATTATATCATCATATTCATGATAATGTGAAAGAGTTACACATATAGCCATGTTTGTTTTGTATACACCGGTAGGCGTTAATACTCTAATTATAGGAGCATATAATGGATATTCTCGAAAACTAAATTGTATTATATAATAACCACCATCAAACAACTTTGCTGTATCAATATATCGAGATATAAGCTCTTGATCAACATGAACTAAATAATACACAATAAAATTATTATCTTCCATTAAGGTTGTTATTTTTATATTTAAATCATTATTTTCTTTTAGCATTTTAGCATAATTTTTAAATTCAGAAACAATTCTATGAAGATTTATGTTACTCATGACATTTATGTTAAAAAAATCATTTTTATAATTTTGTTATATAATCAAATATGTATAGTGCATGAATCAAAGCAATTAATAAATATTGTTATTTATATGATAATAATTATTTTTTAATCAAAAATTAATATATATATATATATATATATGATTAGTTTATCTAATTGTAAAAAATATTTATATATTAGAAAATCATTATAATTTTTTGTAGATTACACACAACTTTGTTGTGTGAACCAACTCCAAGATACCTCTATATATATATAAACTTTATCATCATTTATTATTAAACTGCATTCGGCATGTATATATTTATAAATACAGATTTTTTGTCGAGTAAAACTTTCTGTGGAATATATATAACTTTGTCATATGAAGCAACTCTAAGACGTCCATTATAATAGTTATCACCACATGCATAATAATTATTATCAACTGTTGTAATATACATATAATATTTATCTATATGAATACACGTAATTTTTTCTTCGATTAAAACTTTTTGTGGAATACGTAAAACTTTATAACGTGAACCAACTCCAAGTTGCCCATACTTATTACCACCACATGCATAAACTTTATTATCAATTGTTATAAAATATGTTCGATGCCAACTTGATTCAATACTTTTGATTTTTTCTTCGAGTAAAACTTTTTGTGGAATATACACGACTTTATCATATGAACCAACTCCAAGTTGCCCATACTTATTACCACCACATGCATAAACTTTATTATTAATTAGTATAAAATATGTTTGGTCATAATTTGATTTAATATCTTTAATTTTTTCTTTAATTAAAACTTTTTGTGGAATACGCACAACTTTATCATATGAACCAATTCCAAGATGCCCATATTCATTATTGCCGCATGCATAAAATTTATTATCAATTGTTATAAAATATGTTCGATGCCAACTTGATTCAATATCTTTGATTTTTTCTTCGAGTAAAACTTTTTGTGGAATGCGTAAAACTTTATAACGTGAACCAACTCCAAGTTGCCCATACTCATTCTTACCACATGCATAAACTTCATTATCAAATGTTATAAAATATGTATGGTTATATTCTAATTTAGTATCTTTAATTTTTTCTTTGATTAAAACTTTTTGTGGAATACAAACAACTTTGTCATATAAACCAATTCCAAGATGTCCATATTCATTATCACCACACGCATAAACTTTATTATTATTTGTTATAAAATATGTACGATAATATATTAATTTGATATCTTTAATTTTTTCTTCGATTAAAACTTTTTGTGGAATATACACAACTTTATCATATGAACCAATTCCAAGCTGCCCACATGCATTATTACCACATGCATAACACTCATCATCGATTGTTATAAAATATGTTTGATTATATTTTAATGCAATAATATCTTTGATTTTTTCTTCAATTAAAACCTTTTGTGGAATGAGTTCAAAATCGCTGTCTGAACCAATTCCAAGATATCCATCATGATTATTACCACATGCATAAACTTCATTATCAAATGTTATAAAATATGTTTGGTTATAGTCTGATTTAATGTCTTTAATTTTTTCTTCGATCAAAACTTTTTGTGGAATGTGAATAACTCCACTATATAATCCAGTTCCAAGATGTCCATAGCTGTTATTACCACATCCATAATCTTTATTTGAATATGTTTTATAAAATTGATTATTATAAATTTCAGATACTGTATTGCAAGAATTATAAGTATTGATAAACGGCATTACAAGTTTTGAAGTAAAAAAAATCATTTTTCAATTTTTTGTGGAATACACACGACTTTATCATATGAACCAATATCAAGATGTCCATTGATATTACTGCCACATACATATACTACATCATTAATTGCTGTAAAATATGTTTTTTCATAATATATTTCAATATTTTTAATTTTTTCTTCGATTAAAACTTTTTGTGGAATACAAACAACTTTGTCATGTGAACCATTTCCAAGTTGCCCAACCGCATTATTACCACATGTATAAATTTCATTATTAAATGTTATAAAATATGTTCGATACCAATCTAATTTAATATCTTTAATTTTTTCTTTAAGTAAAACTTTTTGTGGAATACAAACAACTTTATCATATGAACCAATTCCAAGCTGCCCATAATGATCAATACCATATGCATATAATTCGTTATTACTTGTTATAAAATATATTAGATCCTTATATATTAGAATATCTTTAATTTTTTCTTCGATTAAAACTTTTTGTGGAATATATACAACTTTATTATGTGAATCAACTCCAAGTTGCCCGTAATTATTATTACCACATACATATACTTCATCATTAATTGTTGTAAAATATGTTCGTTCACATTTAAAGTTAATATCTTTGATTTTTTCTTCAATTAAAACTTTTTGTGGATTATATATATATTTATCATGTGAACCAATTCCAAGTTGCCCAGCATTATTATCACCACACGCATAAACTGTATTATCGATTGTTGTAAAATATGTGTGATAATAATCACCTTTAATATTTTTAATTTTTTCTTCGATTAAAACTTTTTGTGGAATATATACATCTTTATCATGTGAACCAATTCCAAGATGTCCATCGTCATTATCACCACATGCATAAACCTCGTCATTAACTGTTATAAAACATGTTTGTTTACAATTTAATTTAATATCTTTAATTTTTTCTTCAAGTAAAACTTTTTGTGGAATACACACAACTTTGTTGTGTGAACCAATTCCGGCCAGACCATTCTCATTATCACCACATGCATAAACCTCGTCATTAACTGTTATAAAACATGTTTGTTTACAATTTGATTTAATATCTTTAATTTTTTCTTCAAGTAAAACTTTTTGTGGAATATGCACACCTTTGCCATGTGAACCAATTCCAAGCTGCCCATTATAATTAATACCACATGCATATAATTTATTAGTAATTGTTATAAAATATGTTCGATGCCAAATTGATTTAATATCTTTAATTTTTTCTTTGAATAAAACTTTTTGTGGAATACGCACAACTTCTTTGTCTGAACCAATTCCAAGTTGCATATTTCTATTATCACCATATGCATAAACTTTATTTGAATATATTTTATAAAATGTATTATTATAAATTTCAGATATTATATCACAAGAATTATACGTATTAATAAACGGCATTACAAGTTTTAAAGTTAAAAAAAATCATTTTTTAACTTTTTGTGGAATGCACACACTTTCATCGTCTAAACCAACTCCAAGTACCCCTTTATAGTTATTACCACATACATATACTTCATCATCGATTGTTGTAAAATATATTCGATTATAATGTATTTTAATATCTTTAATTTTTTCTTCAATTAAAACCTTTTGTGGAATACACACAACTGGGTTGTCTGAACCAACACCAAGTTGCCTATAACCATTATCACCATATGCATAAAATTCATTATTAATTGTTAATAAAAATGTTTGATTGCATTCTGATATTATATTTTTAATTTTTTCTTCGATTAAAACTTTTTGTGGAATACACGCAACTTTGTTGCGTGAACCAATTCCAAGATGCCCATAGTTGTTATTACCACACGCATATACTTCATCATTAATTGCTATAAAATATGTTTGTTCCCTAAGTATTTTAATTTCTTTAATTTTTTCTTCGATTAAAACTTTTTGTGGAATAAACACAAATTCATCATTTGAACCAGTTCCTAGTTGCCCACATTCATTATCACCACATCCATAAACTTCATTATTAATTGTTATAAAATATATTCGATTACAATCTAATTTAATATTTTTAATTTTTTCTTCGATTAAAACTTTTTGTGGAATATACGCAACTTTGTTGTGTGAACCAATTCCAAGATCCCCATAGTTGTTACTACCACATGCATATACTTCATCATTAATTGCTATAAAATATGTTTGTTTCCCAAGTATTTTAATTTCTTTAATTTTTTCTTCGATTAAAACTTTTTGTGGAATACACACAGCACTATTACTTGAACCAATTCCTAGTTGCCTATAATTGTTACTACCACACGCATATACTTCATCATTAATTGCTATAAAATATGTTTGTTCCCCAAGTATTTTAATTTCTTTAATTTTTTCTTCGATTAAAACTTTTTGTGGAATATATACATCTGTATCATGTGATCCAACTCCAAGATATTCATTGTAATTATCACCACATGCATAATACTCATCATCGATTGTTTTAAAATATGCTCGAGCATTCTCTATTTTAATATCTTTAATTTTTTCTTCGATTAAAACTTTTTGTGGAATGTATACAAATTTATCATATGAACCAATTCCACTTATCCCATAAGAATTACAACCACATGCATAAACTTCATTATCTAAAGTTATAAAGTATGTTAGTTCAATATATAGTTTAATATCTTTAATTTTTTCATTAATTAAAACTTTTTGTGGAATATATATATCTTCGTCGTATGAACCAATTCCAAGTTGCCCATATTGATTATTACCGCATGCATAAATTTTATATGAATATGTTTTATAAAATTTATTATTATAAATTTCAGATACTATATCACAAGAATTATACGTATTAATAAACGGCATTACAAGTTTTAAAATTAAAAAAAATCATTTTTTAATTTTTTGCGGAACACGTACTTTTGCATCATCTGAACTAATTCCAAGCTTCCCAATACTATTATCACCACATGCTTAAACTTCATTATTAATTGTTAATAAAAATGTTTGATCGCATTATGATATTATATTTTTAATTTTTTCTTCAATTAAAACCTTTTGTGGAATACACGCAACTTTGTTACGTGAACCAATTCCAAGTTGCCCACATTCATTATTAACACATGCATAAACTTTATTTGAATATATTTTATAAAATGTATTATCATAAATTTCAGATACTATATCACAAGAATTATACGTATTGATAAACAGCATTACAAGTTTTAAAGTTAAAAAAATTATTATTTAATTCGTTCTGGAATACGTATAACTTCGTTACTTGACCTATCTTCAATTTGTCCAGACTCATTATGACCGCATATATAAACTTTATTATTAATTGTTTTAAAATATGTTATGTTATAGTGGATTTTAATGTTTTTGATTTTTTCTTCGATTAAAACTTTATGTGGAACACGCGCATATTTATTATGTGAACCAATTCCAAGTTGCCCATATGTATTATCACCTGATGCATAAACTTCGTCATTAATTGTTATAAAATATGTATGATAATTATCACTTTTAATACATTTAATTTTTTCTTTGATTAAAACTTTTTGTGGAATATATATAACTTTATTGCGTGAACCAACTCCAAGTTGCCCATGACGATTATAACCACATATGTAAACTTTATCATTAATTGTTGTAAAATATGTTTGATAATCTTCTAATTTAACATCTTTAATTTTTTCTTTAAGTATAACCTTTTGTGGAATATTTACATAATTGTCATGTGAACTAATTCCAAGTTTTTTAAATTTATTATTACCACACGCATAAAATTCATCATTAATTGTTGTAAAATATGTTTGTTGACATTTAAATTTAATATCTTTAATTTTTTCTTCAATTAAAACTTTTTGTGGATTATATATATATTTATCATCTGAACCAATTCCAAGTTGCCCAGCATTATTAGCACCACATGCATAAACTGTATTATCGATTGTTGTAAAATATGTGTGATAATAATCACCTTTAATATTTTTAATTTTTTCTTCGATTAAAACTTTTTGTGGAATATATACATCTTTAACATGTGAACCAATTCCAAGATGTCCATCGTCATTATTACCACATGCATAACACTCATCATCGATTGTTATAAAATGTGTGTGATAATAATCACCTTTAATATTTTTAATTTTTTCTTCGATTAAAACTTTTTGTGGAATATATACATCTTTATCATGTGAACCAATTCCAAGCTGTCCATCGTTATTATGACCACATGCATAACACTCATCATCGATTGTTATAAAATATATTTGGCTATACTTAAATATAATATCTTTAATTTTTTCTTCAATTAAAACCTTTTGTGGAATATATATATATTCGTCATGTGAACCAATTCCAAGTTGCCCATCGGAATTATTGCCACATGCATAAACAATATTATTAATTGTTATAAAATATGTTTGCGTTTTATACATTTTAATATCTTTAATTTTTTCTTCAAATAAAACTTTTTCTGGAATATAAATTTTTTTTTATTTGAACCAATTCCAAGACATCCATTGTAATTAAGACCATATGTATAAATTTTGTTTCCATGTGTTTTATAAAAATGATTTTTATGAATCTCGGAGATTATATCACAAGAATAATAAGGATTAACAAACGGCATTACAAGTTTTAACGATAAAAAATCATTTTTTAATTTTTTGTGGTGTATGGATTTTATGTTCAGCTGAACCGATTCCAAGTTGCCTATGAGCATTGTCACCACATGCATAAACATTTCCATCAAATGTTATAAAATATGTTTGATAATCATATATTTTGATATCCTTAATTTTTTCTTCGATTAAAACTTTTTGTGGCATGTGGATTTTATATTTGGTTGAACCAATTCCAAGTTGCCCATACTTATTGTAACCACATGCATAAACTTTACTATCAAATGTTATAAAATATGCTTGATAACGATATACTTTAATATATTTAATTTTTTCTTCGATTAATATTTTTTGTGGCATGAGAATTTCATCGTCAGTTGAATCAATTCCGAGTTGCCCATAATAATTATCACCGCATGCATAAACTTTACCATTAAATGTTATAAAATATGTTTGCCAATAATGTGTTTTAATATCTTTAATTTTTTCTTTGATTATAACTTTTTCTGGAATATAAATTTCTTCCTCAACCAAATCAATTCCGAGTTGCCCATAATTATTGTCACCGCATGCATAAACTATATTTCCATATGTTTTATAAAAACTGTTGTTATGAATCTCGGAGATTATAACACAAGAATAATAAGGATCAATAAACGGCATTCCAAGTTTTAATTATAAAAAATCAATTTTTTATTTTTTGTGGTGTATGAATTTTATGTTCAGCTGAACCGATTCCAAGATACTTAAAAATACTCTTACCACATATATATACATTACCATAAAATGTTATATAATATGTTTGATAAGAATCTGATTTACTATCTTTAATTTTTTCTTCGATTAAAACTTTTTGTGGAATATAACTTATTTTATAATATGGATACATTCCAAGTGGCCCAATATAATTCTCACCACATGCATATATTTTATCATCAAAAGTTATAAACCATGTTTGATGCTTATGTATTTTAATATCTTTAATTTTTTCTTCAATTATAACCTTTTCTGGAATATAAATTTTTTCTTCATCTGAACCGATTCCGAGTTGCCCATAATCATTCTTACCATACGCATAAACTATATTTCCATATATTATATAAAAATTATTATTATAAATCTCGGAGATTATATTACAAGAATAATAAGGATTAACAAACGGCATTACAAGTTTTAATGATAAAAAATCATTTTTTAATTTTTTGTGGTGTATGGATTTTATGTTCAGCTGAACCGATTCCAAGTTGCCTATGAGCATTGTCACCACATGCATAAACATTTCCATCAAATGTTATAAAATATGTTTGATAATCATATATTTTGATATCCTTAATTTTTTCTTCGATTAAAACTTTTTGTGGCATGTGGATTTTATATTTGGTTGAACCAATTCCAAGTTGCCCATACTTATTGTAACCACATGCATAAACTTTACTATCAAATGTTATAAAATATGTTCGACAAAAACCTATTTTAATATCTTTAATTTTTTCTTTAATTAAAACTTTTTGTGGTGTACGGATTTTATATTCGGTTGAACCAATTCCAAGTTGCCCATCCCTATTGCCACCGCATGCATATACAGTACCATCAAATGTTATAAAATATATTTGATAATAATCTGATTTAATATCTTTAATTTTTTCTTCAATTAAAACTTTTTGTGGTGTACGGATTTTATATTCGGTTGAACCAACTCCGAGTTCCCCATACGTAT
Source organism: uncultured Candidatus Peribacteria bacterium (assembly GCA_964545685.1). Lineage (GTDB taxonomy): Bacteria > Patescibacteriota > Gracilibacteria > BD1-5 > UBA6164 > CAZJHB01. The sequence continues at coordinate 184,863 of CAZJHB010000001.1, forward strand.
TGTCACCGCATGCATAAACTTTACCATCAAATGTTATAAAATATGTTTGATCACCATATGTTTTAATAACTTTAATTTTTTCTTCGATTAAAACTTTTTGTGGTGTGCGAATATTATATCTGGTTGAACCAATTCCAAGTTGCCCATGATCATTGTCACCACATGCATAAACTTTATCATCAAATGTTATAAAATATGTTCGATAACAATATATTTCAATATCTTTAATTGTTTCTTCGATTAAAACTTTTTGTGGTATACGAATATGATATTCGGTTGAACCAACTCCGAGTTCCCCATACTCATTGTCACCACATGCATAAACAGTACAATCAAATGTTATAAAATATGTTTGAAAATTATGTATTTTAATATCTTTAATTTTTTCGTCGATTAACACTTTTTGTGGTGTACGAATGTCTGTTTCGGTTGAATCAATTCCGAGTTGCCCATACTCATTGTCACCGCATGCATAAACATTATCATTAAATGCTATAAAATATGTTCGATACTTATATGCTTTAATATCTTTAATTTTTTCTTCAATTATAACCTTTTCTGGAATATAAAATTTTTTCTTATATAACTCAATTCCAAGTTGCCCATAATCATTGTCACCGCATGCATAAACTATATTTCCATATGTTTTATAAAAACTATTATTATAAATCTCGGAGATTATATTACAAGAATAATAAGGATTAATAAACGGCATTACATGTTTTAATGATAAAAAACCATTTTTTAATTTTTTGTGGTGTATAGATATTGTCACCGCATGCATAAACTTTATCATCAAATGTTATAAAATATGTTCGATAACAATATGTTTCAATATCTTTAATTTTTTCTTTAATTAAAACTTTTTGTGGTGTATGGATGTTATATTCGGTTGAACCAATTCCGAGTTGCCCATACTTATTGTCACCGTATGCATAAACTTTACCGTCAAATGTTATAAAATGTGTTCGACAAAAACCTATTTTAATATCTTTAATTTTTTCTTTAAGTAAAACTTTTTGTGGTGTACGGATTTTATATTCGGTTGAACCAATTCCATGTCGCCCATTGTAATTACAACCACATGCATAAATATTACTATCAAAGGTTATAAAATATGTTCGAATCAAATCTATTTTAATATCTTTAATTTTTTCTTCGATTAAAACTTTTTCTGGAATATAAATTTTTTCTTCATCTGAACCGATTCCGAGTTGCCCATACTCATTGTCACCACATGCATAAACTATATTTTCATATGTTTTATAAAAACTATTGTTATGAATCTCGGAGATTATATCACAAGAATAATAAGGATCAATAAACGGCATTACAATTTTTAATGATAAAAAATCATTTTTTAATTTTTTGTGGTGTACGAATTTCAGATTCAGTCAAACTAATTCGAGTTGCCCATATTTATTATAACCCACATACATAAACTTTATTTCTATATATTTTATAAAAACTATTATTATAAATTTCAACTATTATATCATGTGGATACATATATTGGTAAATGATATTTCCATCATTAAAGCAAAAACAATATTTTAAATTGGCAACTTTATATTGATTATATATATAATTATTTATCGTGATACATATATAATATGTATATTTATATTATATTATAATATTTATATATTATAAATTTGGCACACAAACGGGCTAATTAATACAAATAATTATAACATAAAAAAATACATTTTAAGGCAATGTTAAAAAAAATTTTTTATAGGTGGTTTATGTATACATTTAATTATTTATAAATA
>CAZJHB010000002.1:0-2904 GCA_964545685.1 uncultured Candidatus Peribacteria bacterium
AATAATTCTAGCTCTTCATCTGAAAAAAGATCATGTCGGATTCAATCAACTTTTAGTACTAAGATAGAATGATTTTGAATTATTTCAGAAAGTGATTGTAAAAGTGAATGTAATGATTTTACTGATCCAGATAATAAAGATTCTTATAAATTTCAATATTGTTGGTGGTGAGCTAGTGAAACTTGAGCTGAAAGAGACATATTAGAAACTAAGCCTTGGTGTTATATTCAAAAAGATTGAGAAGATCCTACAGATCCGATAAATTATAAGGAGACAGAGGAACAATGTTTAAGTTATTGTCAGCAAATAGCAGAAGATGATTGGTTTGATTGAGCATCATGTTATTATGATGGAGAAATAATAAAGGAATATGTATATACTGAAGTATCAGATTTTGATCCTGAATGTTGATATAGTTCAAGAACTATATCTTATGCTTGATTAGGTTCAGCTTGATGAACAGCAGGTTGAAAATCATGGAGTTATGATTATAATCCAGATATTTTATGTAAATATGAATGAGTAGCAGCTTCAAGATTAGATACTCCAACTAAAGCTTCTTTAATTGAAATATTAGATTGAGATTGAGATGATTGAGATTTTGATTGGAAATGTTATTGATTGAAGAATTGAGAAAAGGATACATCTAATAAAGTTACATGTTCAATTCCTAAAACTGAAAGTAATTCATCAACTATAACTCCAGATTATAGTTCATCTACTTGTAATGGGGATATAAAAGATTCATGTAGAATGTGAAGTAACTCTTGAGAAAAAAGAGAAGATATATGATATTCTGATTTAAGTGATACTTCTAGTCAATATAAACGGAAATGTTGAGATACAACTTGTACATTAGATAAAGAAGAAACATTTGATTGTGAAGCAACTTCATTTGATTGAAAAAGTTTGTCATGAGATAATAATGGAGATGGTATGGTAAGTAAATGATGATGATATTATTTTAAATGTGATAATAATGGTTGGAAAATTCTTTGTTCAGAATGAGATCGGTTATCAATATCATCAGATAATTCAAAAGATCAGATATGTTGAACAGAAGAAGATAAAGAAGGACAAACATGTAGATTAACAGTAATAGGAAGTTTTCATTATCCAGATTTGACAGAAGCACCAACAGATACGCCACGTTCTGATAGTCGGTGTGTAAATGATTGACAAGAATACCAACAGCATATATATAAAGAATCTATTCGTTGACAATGATATGATTTACGGGTATATTGTGAAAATCCATGAACTATAAATGAAAATGGTGTTTGTGAATGAAAAGATTGAAGACTAGAATATGAAGTAAAAGATTTTTAAGAAGTATTTGAAAAATTATTTAATTTTAACAAAATAATAAATTTTCAAAAAAACTCATTAACAAAAAAAAATGATTCTTATATAAGAATCATTTTTTTATTGTTAATAAATAGTTATTAATTACAACTAGGAGCATCTCATGAAGTATCATTAGATGTTTGAATTTCTGTATTACATCATTCAAGCTCGCTGTTATATTTACAGAATTCAGTTTGAATTGCACTAGCTTCAATTCCTCCAAAAGTGTATTTGTTATTAGCAAGCCAAGTAGGACTAGCTCATATTCATAATTCTTTAGCTAATTTAATATCTTCTTCTAATAATTTAGCTCATTCTCAATTAGATACACAATTATCAATTTTAGTAGCTTCAATATTTACAGCAGTATATGCAACTGAAGGTTCATCTTCTACAGCTCAATAATTATTAGCATTTGCATATCTTTCTTGTAAGTAATCAATTAACATATCTACTCAATAATATTTTTTAATACATAATTGTCTAATATTTTCTTCAGCTTCTGTTGTTCCATGTAAAGAATCAAAAGCTTCAGCTGTAGTTCAATCTCAAGTTTTTTCTGCAATATAATGTAAATCAATATTTAAATCTTCTCAAAAAGTATCTTGTAAACTAGGTATAGCTTTTGCTGCTATTTCTCAATATGGACAAAATCACATTAAAAATACATCTAATTTTCCTTTTTCTTCTGTTCTACAAATAGGTTTTGAACTACAAGTAGTATCTTCACAATCAGTTAATCAATTTCCTGTATCATCTATACCATTATCACAAATTTCAGCAAAAGGATTAAATGTTGAACCTATTAGTAAACTATATTCTCCAGAAGGAATTTCTTCTAAGAATTGATCTATAGTAGCTTCAATGCTTGAAGAATTAAATATTATAGCAGGTAAAGTTTCAATTTCATTTGTTTCTAAATATGCTTTTATTCAATCATCAGTAAAATCTTGTTCAATAATTGTTGCATTTTCAAGTTCAGGAACCATTTTTAATTGTTCTAAAATTTCAGAAGTATAACATTCTTTACATCTTTTATCATCTATAACTTTCATAACAATATCTGTTGAAACAGTTTCTCAAGTGTTAGATGATTTACTACCATTAGCAAGATTTGTATTATCTTCAGTATTTTTAGTAATACTGTTAGTTGTAGCATCATTGCTTAAGTTGTTGTTATTTACTCATGTTTTAGAGTTACCAGTATAAAATCCTATTAGACCAACAATTACTATAACTAATACAATAATTATAGATGTTTTAGTATCTAAAACCAATCAATTTTTCTTTTCTTCCATATATTATATTTAATAAATAAACTTAAAGTTTTTTTATTGTATATAAAATTATGCTTTTGTAAAGAAAATTAGGCTCTTTTTTTCCTAGCGGGAATTTTTATTATTAATAATTGGTAAAAAATCTAAAAAACCCACACGCATAGCGTGTGAGGTTTTTTAAAAAAATAGTAATGTTTTTGGTATGCTAGCTTTTTTGTCTAGAAACTCTAGCAATTCCCAATAATCCTAAGCCAAATAACATAATGCTTGCCGGTTCCGG
>CAZJHB010000002.1:3004-27403 GCA_964545685.1 uncultured Candidatus Peribacteria bacterium
CTCTAGCAATTCCCAATAATCCTAAGCCAAATAACATAATGCTTGCCGGTTCCGGAACTGGAGATTGATTTGTGTCATGTTCAAAATTTGTTAAAATAACCAGTGCTCTATTAGAGAGCATATTGGAAATTAAGAATTTATAATCTCCCTTGGGAGTTTTCATTGTACCCAAATCAGTTTCAAAATTCATTAAGAAGGATATATCTAACCCCTTGTATGAAGGATCTCCGGCACTAAAAGATGTTATTTTATCAACTTTGTATTCATTTTCATCAATTTGGGTATATATACCCAAATTGACATCACCCAAGCCGATTTCTTCCCAGGCTTCCATTTTTTCATCAGGTCCGAAAGAGTTGAATGATACAGAAACACCATCTATGCTACCAAAAATCAAAGCTGAATCACTAAGGTCAATTGGTGTAGCATAAAGAGCTGTAGTTTTCACCATCATTATAACCATTGCCGTTAAAAACAGTACTTTTTTCATTTTTTTTCTCCTTTTTCTAGTTATTGTTAGGGGTTATTCCTAACGGTGAGGGTTATATTAATATTTTTTAATATGTCAAGTTTTTTAAATTAAAGTTTTCAAAAAAATGTTTTTAAACTTTTATTAAGCTATTTTTTTAGTTTTTTTATAAAAAAAAAATTTTTCTTTTGACAAATAACTATTTTTTAATAAAATGCCAAGGCTTTTAGAAATATCAAGAGAAAGTTTTTTAGAAGAGGTTAAGTTAAACTATTTCTATATAATAGAAAAAAGTTTAACCTCTAACTTTAATTTGTTAAGTTTAAAAAATATGGCATGATTAATAGCTACTAAGTTGGAAATGACTAGAGTAATTAAGAATGATAAATTTATTCCTATTACTTTACTAAAAGTTCCAGAGTTAAAAGTTGTTTGATTTAAAACAAACGAAAAAGATTGATACAAGGCAATTATAGTATGAATCTTAAAAGAAAAAGCAGAATGAGTTTTGAAAGAATGAAATTCTACAATGAGTAAGAATGATTTTTCTAAAATTACAGAGTTTATTGTATCTGATGAACAATTAGAAAAATATAAAGTTTGAGATACATTGTCTTTAGATTCTTTAGAAGAATGATTAGAAGTTAGAATTGAATGAATTTCTAAGTGAAGATGATTTGCTTGAGCAATGAAAAGACATAATTTTCATTGAGGTCCTGCTGGTCATGGTTCAAAGTTTCATAGAGCTTTGGGATCTATTGGTAATAGAAAACCAACAAGAACTCATAAATGAAAGAAAATGCACGGACATTATGGTGTAGATAAAATATCATTAAAGAACGTTGCAATAGAATTAATTAATACTGAAATGTCAGTTATTGGAGTAAGAGGTTGTGTTCCATGAGGAAGAAATTCTCTTGTTAATATAGTTTTTTAATTTAATATTATATGAAAACAAAATTATTAGATCAAAAATGAAATGAAATCGGAGATATTGAATTAAATAAATCAATTTTTTGATTAGAAGAAAATAAAGGTCTTGTTCATAGAGCATTAGTTTATCAATTATCTAATAATAGACAAGTTGTTGCTCATACAAAAACAAGATGAGAAAGAAGAGGTTCAACTAGAAAAATTTATAGACAAAAATGAACTGGTAGAGCCAGAATGTGATCAAATAGATCTCCTATTAGAAAAAAAGGTTGAATAGTTTTTTGACCAAGAAATGTAGTAAATTTTACTATTTCTATGAATAAAAAAGAAAGAAGGAAAGCTTTATTTACTGTTTTATCTTCAAAGTTAGCTAATAAAGAATTAGTAATAGTTGATAAAATTGCTATTAAAGAAATTAAAACAAAGAATATGGTTGAAGTTTTTTCTAAATTACCTTATGAAAAAAATGCTTTATTAGTTTTACCTAAAAAAGATAAAATACTTGAAAAATCTTCAGCAAATTTACCTTATGTTAAAAGTTTATTAGTAAACTATCTTAATATAAAAGATTTATTAAAATATAAAACATTAGTTTTATTGAAAGATTCACTTGATAGTGTAAATTCTTTGGTAAAATAGTCCAGCTTTAGCTGGTCCCGCGTAACAAAGTGAAGCGGGATTAATAATATAAAAGATAATTATGAGACTTTATAAAATATTGAAAAAACCTGTTGTTACAGAAAAAACATCAACTTTAGATGTGAAACAAAATACTTATGTATTTATTGTTTCTAGAGATGCTACTAAAATAGATGTTAAAAAAGCTATACTTAATTTATATTGAGTAGAGGTTGATAGTGTAAACATATTAAATACTAGAGAAAAATTTAAGTATTGAAAAAAAAGATGAATGCAAATAAAAAGAAGAACAGAGAAAAAAGCATATATAAAATTAAAAGATTCAAAAGCAAAAATAGATTTTTCTATTATTAAATAATAATATCGCTTACAGCGGTAAAACCGTTAATTCGGAATTTACTTCTTAATTTTAATATTGTGGGAATTAAAAAGTTTAAACCTACGACTCCTGGTAGAAGATGAATGAGTGTTAATACATATGAAGAATTAACAACTTCAAAACCTTATAAGCCACTTTTGGTAAAATTACCAAAAGCATCAGGTAGAAACAACACTTGAAGAATTACAATTAGACACCAAGGATGAGGTCATGCAAAAAAATATAGACTTATAGATTTTTATTTTACAGACAAAAAAGGTATAGAATATAAAGTAGAAACAATAGAATATGATCCATATAGATCTGCTTTTATATCACTTGTTTGTTATAAAGATTGAGAAAGAAGATATATTTTAGCAAATACTGAAACAAAAGTATGAGAAAAATATATTACAGATGAAAAAACACCTTTAAGTACTGGTAATAGAATGCAAATATGAAATATTCCAACATGATTACAAGTTTATAATGTTGAGTTAATAGTATGACATTGAGCATCTTCTGTTAGAACAGCTGGTTCATTAGCAACTATAGTTTCTCAAGAATGAGAATATACTCAAGTAAAAATGCCATCTGGTGAAATTAGACTAGTTCATAAAAAATGTTATGCAACTTTATGACAAGTATCTAATCCAGATCATAATCAAATAGTAATTTGAAAAGCTTGAAGATCAAGATGGATGGGGAAAAGACCCGTAGTTAGATGAAAAGCTATGAATCCTGTTGATCATCCACATGGTGGTTGAGAATGAAGATCTCCTATTTGAATGAAAGCACCAAAAACCCCTTGGGGTAAAATAGCTTTAGGTAGAAAAACTAGAAAAGGAAGAAAAAATACTTCTAGATGGATACTTAAAACTAGAAAAGGAAAATTAATGATGTAATCCCGCCAAAGTGGGATCCTACAAAGCTTTAGCTTAGTAGGAAGTAATTTAAAACTTTTAAAAAATTATTATGACAAGAAGTTTAAAAAAATGACCTTATATAGATGAAAAACTTTTAAAAAAAGTTAATACAATGAATGATTCATGAAAAAAATGAGTTATAAAAACTTGGTCAAGATCTTGTACTGTTATTCCAGAATTTGTAGGACATACATTTTGAATTCATAATGGTAAAGTTCATACACCTGTTTTTATTACAGAAGATATGGTTTGACATAAACTTTGAGAATTTTCAATGACTAGAATGTTTAGAGGTCATGCTTGAAATAAAAAATAATAAAAATAATTTATAACTATTATTATATGAAAGCTTACGGGAAAAATATAAGAATTTCTCCAAAAAAATTGAGAGTAGTTGCAGAAGTAATTAGATGACAAAGTGCTGTAGAGGCTTTAAGTTTTTTAAAATTTGCTCCAAAAAAATGAGCTGACTTATTGTATAAATTGTTATATTCAGCAGTAAAAAATGCTGAAAATAATGATAATCAAAAAGTATCAGATTTATATATAGATTCACTTATTGTAAATAAAGGAATTGTATACAAAAGATGAAATTCAGTTTCAAGAGGGAGAATGCATCCTATTTTAAAAAGAACATCTAATATAAAATTAGAATTACAAGTTAAGTAGGGAATGGTTTGAAACCTTCCATAAATATTTGAGAGTTTATTATACCATTTAAAAGATAGATAATAAACCGTATTAATTTTTAACACAAAAATATATATGTGACATAAAGTAAGTCCAATAGCATTTAGAATACCTTATATTAAAACTTGGAAATCTACTTGGTATGAAGATAAAAAAATATATAAAGATTCTTTAAACCTAGATTTAGAAGTTAGAAAAATTTTAAATGCTGAATTAACTTGAATTCCTATTTGAGACGTTTTAGTTTCAAAAGATCAAGATATGATTAAAGTTGTAGTTTTTACTTCAAAAGTAGCTTTAATTCTTTGAAAAACCTGAGAACAAAAAGAAGCAATTGAAACAAAAGTATCAAGAAAAGTATGAAAAAAAGTAAATTTAGAAGTTAGAGAAATCAAAAAACCTGACTTAAATGCTAAAATTGTTTGATTTAATATAGCAAATCAAATAGAAAAAAGATTTCCTTATAAAAGAGCAATTAAGCAAGCTATTTCAAAAACTATGGAAAAATGAGCTAAATGAATAAAAATAAAAATTGGTTGAAGATTAAACTGAGCAGAAATTGCCAGAAAAGAAACTTTTAAAGAATGAAGAATACCTACTCAAACAATTAGATCTAATATAGATTATACTATAGTAAGAGCTGAAACAGTTTATGGAACACTTTGAATAAAAATATGGATCTATACTTGAGATGTATTTAAAAAATAAAAAAGTAAAAAAAGTTTGACTTTTAAAAAATATTTATATACTAACATCGTTAAAATGTTACAACCGAAGAAAACTAAATATAGAAAAACCCATAGATGAAGATTAAAGGGGAAAGCAATTAGAGGTTCAACTATATCTTTCTGAGATTATGCTTTAAAAGCTACTACTAGAGGTTTTATTACATCTAGACAAATTGAAGCTGCTAGAAGAGCAATGGTAAGATATATTAAAAGATGAGGTAAAATTTGGATAAGAATTTTTCCAGACAAACCTTATACAGCAAAACCACTAGAAGTTCCTATGGGTTGAGGTAAATGATCTCTTGAGATGTTTAGAGCTCCTGTAAAACCTGGTAGAATTATGTTTGAAATAACATGAGTTACACCAGAAGTTGCAAGAGAAGCTTTTAGACTCGCATCATATAAGTTACCAGTTAAAACTAAAATAATAGTTGATTAAAAATTAAAACTATGAAAGAAATAAATTGAATTAAAATTTTAGATAGTAAAAAACTTAATGAAATGAATGAAGTAGAATTAAAAAAAGAATTAGCTTCATCTGAAAAAAGTTATTTTACAATTAAAATGAAAAAACAATTAGGTGAAGTTAAACAAACTCACTTAATTAAATTTTCGAGAAGATATATAGCTAGAATTAAAACAATAGCTTATCAAAAAGGAATTAAGTTAGGTTAATATTTTAAAAAATATAATTTATGAGAACAAAAAAAGGTGTAGTAACAAGCACTAAAATGGATAAAACAATTGTAGTTACTGTACATACTTATAAAAATGATCCTAAGTATAAAAAAAGATACAGAGTTACTACTAAGTTTCAAGCTCATGATGAAAAAAATTCATGTGAGATGTGAGATGTTGTTGTAATTAAAGAAACAAAACCTTTATCTAAGTTAAAAAGATGGGAATTGTTAGAAAAAGTTAGTTAATTTAAATTATTAAAGAGTATTTATATGATACAAACTGAATCTAGGTTAACAGTAGCTGACAACTCTTGAGCAAAAGAAGTTTTGTGTATAAAAGTATTATGAGGTTCACATAGAAGATATGCTTCTATATGAGATATAATAGTTTGTACAGTAAAAAAAGCTGCTCCTGATTGAAATATAAAAAAGAAAAAAGTTGTAAAAGCAGTTATTGTTAGAACTTCAAAAGAAGTTAGAAGAAAAGATGGGACATATGTTAGATTTGATGATAATGCTTGTGTTATAATAGATGAAAACAAAAACCCAAGATGAACTCGTATTTTTTGACCTGTTGCTAGAGAATTAAGAGCAAAATGATATCAAAAAATAGTAAGTTTAGCTCCAGAAGTTTTATAAATTTATAATGTTATATTATGAAAATAAGAAAATGAGATAAAGTAAAAGTGCTAGCATGAAAAGAAAATGATAGATGAGTAGAATCAGAAGTATTAAAAGTATTTAAAGATAAAAATAAGGTTTTAATTAAATGAGTTAATATGGTTACTAAACATTTAAAAAAAATGTGAACTAATCCTTGACAAATTGTAAAAATGGAAAAACCTATTGATGTATCAAATGTTATGCTAGTTTGCCCTTTTACTAATAAACCAACAAGAGTTTGATATATTTTTGTTGATGAAAAATGAAAAAAGAAAAAGTATAGATTTTCAAAAAAAGCTACATTAGAAAATAACGGTGAAGCAAAAAAATTTATAATAAAATAATTAAATAATAATATTTAAAGATGCTTAAGGAAAAATATTTTAAAGAGATTGTTCCTGCTTTAAAAAAAGAATTAGAAATTGAAAATATTATGGAAGTTCCAAGGGTAGAAAAAATTGTACTTAATATGTGAATTTGAACTTTCATTAGATCTTGAAATAAAGATTATTCTGTTTTGCAAGAACATTTAAAATTAATAGCATGACAAGCTCCTACAGTGAGATATGCTACAAAGGCAATTTCTAATTTTAAATTAAGAGCATGAATGCCTGTTTGACTTAGTGTAACACTAAGAGGTGATAGAATGTATAACTTTCTAGATAAACTAATAAATATAGTTTTACCTAGAGTTAGAGATTTTAGATGAGTTAATAAAAAGTGATTTGATAAACAATGAAATTACAATTTCTGAATTAAAGAACATTCTATTTTCTTAGAAGTTCCACAAGATGATGTTGTAAAAACACATTGAATTCAAATTACTGTTAAAACTACTGCAAAATCTACAGAAGCTTGAAGAGAATTATTAAAAGCTATGAGATTCCCTTTTTCTAAATAAGAAACATGATTATGCTAAAAAAGTAGTGAAATCAAAACAGAATTTACTTTTTAAATAAATATTAATATGGCTAGAAAGTCAAAAATAGCTAAATCAAATAAATTAAAGAAAAAATTTTTACAAGCTATTGCTGATGGTAGAAAACCTATAAAAGCAACAAAGGTTTTTAACAGTTGTAGTATATGTGGTAGAACAAGAGGCTATTTGTGAAAATTTGGTATTTGTAGAATTTGTTTTAGAGAAAAAGCTAATGCTTGAGAACTACCATGAGTTAGAAAATCAAGTTGGTAAGAAATATAAAAAAACCACATTAAAAAGTGTGGTCCCGCGTAGCGAAGCGGAGCGGGATTTAATTTATTAATGTATGATGTTATGATAATAGATCCTATTGGAGATTTATTAACTAGAATTAGAAACGCTTATATGGCAAGAATCATAAAAGTTAGTATTCCATATTCAAAAATTAAATCTGATATATTAAAAATTCTTAAAAAGAACAAATATATTGTTGATTTTGAAATTGTTGAAGAAACTAAAGTTAAAAAAACTTTAAAAGTAACTTTAAATGATATTAGAATAACAAAATATATTCCTACTTTGAAAAGAATAAGTAAACCTGGTCAAAGAATTTATATTTGATCTAAGGATATAAAAAAATCTAGAAATTGAAGTGGTATTTATTTAGTTTCTACTCCAAAATGAGTGGTTACTTGATACGAAGCTAGAAGTTTAAATGTTGGTTGAGAATTACTTTGTGAAGTTTATTAAAAATAACGAAGTAGTAAAATAAATGAGATACCCCAAACTTGGGAGTAGTTCCAGTTTATATTTTAATAAAAATAAGAATGTCAAGAATTGGTAAATTACCTATTGAAATTTCAGATAAAGTACAAGTAACTTTAAATTGAAATGAAGTAAAGATAAAATGAGCTTTGGGAGAATTATCATTTGTTTATTCTGATAAAATTGATGTTAAACAAGTTGAAAATTCATTAGTTGTTATACCAAAATCTGATGAAGCAAAAGCTTTATGGGGTACAACTAGAGCTATTATAAATAATATGGTAGAATGAGTGACTAATTGATTTAAAAAATCATTAGAAATTAATTGAGTAGGTTATAAATTTGAATTACAAGGGAATAAATTAGTTTTATCTATTGGATATTCTCATAAAGTTGAAATGAATATTCCATCTGAACTAAAAGCTCAAATAGATGAAAAACAAAAAAATGTTTTACATATTTCCGGTATAGATAAACAATTAGTTTGAGAATTTGCTTCTAAAATAAGATCAAAGAAAAAACCAGAACCATACAAATGAAAATGAATAAAATATGTTTGAGAATATATTATTAGAAAAGCTGGTAAAACTGGGGCAAAATAATAAATTATCATAAAAATAATTTATAAAATAGTGATTTTAAATTTTAAAAATTGTTAAAATGTTAGTTAAAACATTAAAAAGATTAAGAAGAAAAAACAGAATAAGATCAAAAATTAGTGGTACATCAACTAAGCCTAGACTTTCTGTTTTTAGAAGTAATGCATTTATTTCAGTACAGTTAATTGATGATGTTACTTGAAAAACTTTAGCTTCTGCTTCTAATCAAAAAATGCCAAAAGAATGAACAAAAACTCAAATGGCTGTAAAAGTTTGAGAAGATATGGCAAAAAAAATGCAAGATTTAAAAATTTCAGAGCTTGTTTTTGATAGATGAGGTTTTGCTTATCATTGAAGAGTAAAAGCATTAGCTGAAGCTTTAAGAACTGCTGGAATTAAATTTTAATTAATTAATTACATATAATATGGCTTTTTCTAGACAAGATAATAGAAAATGAAAATTTCAAAAACCAAGAAAAGAATTTAAAGAAGAACTTTTAGCAATTGATAGAGTTACAAGAGTTAATTCATGAGGTAGACAATTAAGATTCAGAGCTGTAATGGTTATTGGAGATTGAAAAGGTAGAGTTGCTCTTTGAACAGGTAAATCCTGGGAAGTAGTAGATGCTATAGCTAAAGCTGTTGCAAATGCTAAAAAGAAACTTACAAATGTTAAAATTGAAGATGGTACAGTTCCTTATAATGTTACTGCAAAATTTAAAGCAGCACAAATTATGGTTCATCCAGCTTCAAAAGGTACATGAATAATTGCAGGTTGAGCAATGAGAAAGGTTTTAATGGTTGCATGATATAAAGATGTATTAGCAAAAAGATATGGTTCATCTAATTTGATAAATAATGCAAAAGCAACAATTAAAGCTTTAACTTCTTTTAAGAGTTAGTTTATCTTTCACTAATATTTAAGGACTACCTTGAATAGGTGAGAATAAAAAGAAAATATAAATATTAAAATAATAACAATTTAAATATGTTAGATTTAAATAATATAAAATCTAATCCTTGATCTAGAAAAACATCTAAAAGATTATGAAGATGAAATGGTTCTTGAAAAGGTACCACTTGTGGTAGATGAATGAATGGACAAAATTCGAGATCAGGATGATGAGTACCAGATTGGTTTGAATGAGGTCAAACACCTTTATTTAGAAGAATGCCTAAGTTAAAAGGTTTTTCAAATACTTTATTTAAAAAACATTATAATGAAGTTAATTTATCTGATTTAGAATCATTAGCTTCTAAAGGTATTACAGAAATAAATAAAGAGGTTTTACTTGAAAATAAAATAATTAGAAAAAAGGCTCTTGGAGTTAAAATTCTATGAAAATGAGAATTAAAATCTAAAATTAACATAAATGTTGATAAAGTTTCTGTAACTGCTAAAGCTGCTGTTGAGAAAGTTTGAGGTTCTGTTAATTTAGTTTAATGAAAGAAAAATATAAATCCAGGCTTTTTTATAACTTGGATTTTATTTTCTTAAAAAAATGTTTATAATAAAAATAACCGATTCCCCTTTCGGGTATTCTGCTATGACAGAAAAAAATAAGGATAAAAATAAAATTATTTACTTATTTAAATTACATGATAAAAAGTATTAAATCTGTTTTTGAAAACAAAAGTATTAGAAAAAAAATAATTGCTACTTTAGCTTTAGTTTTAGTTTATAAATTATTAGCTATAATTCCTGTACCTGGTGTTAATACTGATGATCTTGAAATAATTATTGAATGACAACAATGATTATCATTTTTTAGTGCATTAATGTGATGAGGATTATCTCGTTTTTCTATAATATTAATGTGATTATCACCTTACATCAATGCAGTAATAATAATTCAACTTTTGTGAGTAATTGTTCCTAGAATTGGAGATATGCAAAAAGAATGAGAACAAGGTCAAAAGAAAATAACAAAAATGACAAGATGGTTAACTTTACCTATTGCATTTGTTCAATCTTATTGAATGATTATATTGTTAAATTCCTTAGCTTGAGGTACTATAATTGATACATCTGATATTAGAATAGTTTTAATGGCTATGACAATTGTAGCAACTGGTACTTTATTTTTGATGTGGTTATGAGAATTTATGACTGAAGTTTGAATTTGAAATGGTATAAGTGTTATAATTACTGCTTGAGTCTTAGCTTGAGTGCCTTGAACTATAATTTCACATATTTCTGCATGAAATTATTCTTTATTTGTATGATTATTAATTGCTACTTTCTTTATAATTTATATAATTATAAAGTTTACTGAATGAAATAGAAGGATACCTATTATTTATACAAATACAGGTAGAGAAGAAAAGTCTTATTTTCCAATTAGGGTAAATCAAGCTTGAATGATACCTATTATATTTGCTGTTTCTTTAGTAACTTTTCCTGCTATAGTATGACAAATATTATCTAATTCTTCTTGAGCTACTGCAATTAAAATTTGAGAATTTTTAACTACTCATTTTAGTTTAAATAATCCTTCATGGGTATTTATCGTAATTTATTTTTTATTAGTTCTTGGTTTTTCATTTTTTTATGTTTGAATTACTTTTAATACAGATCAAATTGCAGAAAGTATCCAAAAAAGAGGATGATATATACCTGGTATTAGACCATGAATTGAAACATCAGATTATCTTACAAAAGTTTCTAATCATTTGAATTTATATGGAGGTTGATTTTTAGCTTTAATTGCTGTGTTACCATATATTATTTGAAAATTTATGTGACAATCAATTGATTTTATTATTTCAGCTTCAGGGCTAATAATTATAGTATCTGTTATACTTGATGTAGTAAGAAAAGTTGATAGTGAGTTAAAAATGTATGATTATTCTAAGTTTAGATAATAAATCAATAATTTAATATAAATAAAAAATCTTTTATTAATTATTATTAATAAAAGATTTTTTTATAGTTTTATATTCGTTTTTTTGATTATTTAATAATTTTATAGTATAATATAATAGAAAATAATTATATATATAATTTTTAAAAAATATGGACTTTAAATCATTTAAAGAGAAGGCATTAGAGCAAGCAAAAAAGTTAAAAGAAAAAACTATTGAAATTTCTGATAAAACAGTTAACTTTACAGCAAAAAAATTAGAAAAATCAAATTTTACTTTAGTCAATAAAAAACAATTAGATACATTTATAAAAAAATCTGCAAAAACTAGTTTTAAAAACAAACAAAATTGAGAAGAAAAATTTTATGATCATAGAGTCTATGTAGTATTTTGAGATGAAAAAACAGATTTTTTTAAAAATTTTATATTAAAATTTCCTGTTTTAGCCGCAAAATCTTTTAGTCAAAATGTTTACATAAAATTAGCTAGTTTTAATATTAAGGATGTTAATCTAAAAGATTATAAAGTTGAAAAATCACCATCAATGGTTGTATTTGAAAATGAGAAATATTTAACAACTATTGATGATAAAGAAAAAATACAAAAACTTGTAAAATCTTTAAAATTGGATATAAATAGTATGGTAAATGATTTTATTTGAAAAAAATAAAAAATTATGACTTTAACAATTTTAGAAGTTTTATATATATTTTTAATAGCATTTACAGCTATTATTTGAACTCTTTTGGTAGTTGTATTAATGAGAGTATTGAAGATACTTGCTGTAGTTCAAGAAATAACATGAATTTATGAGAAAATAAAAAATGTATTTAATACATACTCTAAAATACCTGATACTATTAAAGATGTTATAAAAGAAAAGTTTTCTCATAAGAGTAAATAATTATTAAATTTAAAATAAAAGCTACTTTTTATTATTAGAAAGTACTTTTTTTTTGTTTTTACTTTACAAATTATTATAAACTTTATAATTATATATAATTGTATATCTTTTGTATTATAAAATTATGTGAAAAATTATAAAGTTGGATAAAAACTTATCCAATCAAATAGCAGCTTGAGAGGTTGTAGAAAGACCTATTTCAGTAGTAAAAGAGTTAGTTGAAAATTCAGTAGATGCAAATGCTAAAAATATTAAAATAGAGATAGAGAATGGTTGAATAGATAAAATAGTAATTAGTGATGATTGAGAATGAATAGATAAAGAAGATTTAGAGATAATTTTTGATAAATATACTACATCAAAAATAAAAGATTTACAAGATTTATATAATATTATGACTTTTGGTTTTAGATGAGAAGCATTAGCTTCAATTTCTTCTGTATCTAATACTCAAATAGTTTCTAGAACTCCATCAATTGATTTTTGACATTCTATTGAATGTTTATGATGAGAAATTCAAGAAATAATACAATCTTCTAGTGAGGTATGAACAAAAATAATTGTAAATAATTTATTTTATAATACACCAGCAAGACTTAATTATTTAAAGAAAGCAAGAACTGAATATTCTCATATATTAGAATTTTTAAATGCAATGAGTTTATCTTATCCAAGTGTTTGATTTGAATTTATATCTGATAAAAAACAAGTATTTAAATATAAACATTGAGAGGATTTAAAAACTAGAATTTATAATGTTTATTCTAAAGAATTTGCTGAAAATTTATTAAAACTTGATTTTGAATATCCTTGAATGAAAATAACTTGATATATTTCTGATCCAAAAATTAGTTTTGCTAATAGAAATAGACAAAATATTTTTGTAAATAATAGACTGATTAAGTCTACATTAATTTATAAAGCAATAAATGATGCATATAATAGATATATACCACATTGAAGTTTTCCTTGATATGTTATTAATCTACAAATAGATCCAACTCAGATTGATGTAAATGTGCATCCTAGAAAATTAGAAATAAGATTTGCTCAAGAATCAAATATATTTAGAGCATTTTATCATGCTGTAAGTGATAAATTAGAAAAAGTTTCTTTAGTTTGAAATAAGGATGTTGATAATATTGACGATGATATAAAAAATACTAGTTTTTCATCTTTTTGAATGAAAAAAACTGAAAATAATGCTAATACTCAACAATATTATACTTGATCTTGAACAAAGTTTAAAGCATATTCTCCTTATTCAGTAAAAGAATCAAATCCTAATCAATTTAAAATAAAAGAAAGTATAGATTTTACTAAAAAAATTCTTGATAATTCATCAGAAATAAATATACAATCTAATGATTTGCACGATACTCCATTATGAAGAATTATATGACAAGCTCATAATAGTTTTATTATAATAGAAACAAAAGATTGAATAAAATTTCTTGATCAACATGCTTTAGCAGAAAGAATTATTTATGAAAAATTAGTAAATAAAAAACACAAAATTCAGATTCAATGATTACTTTTAGGAGAAAATATAAATTTGACAGCTAAAGAATTTGATATTTTGGAAGAAAATGAAGAAATTTTTAAAAAAATGTGATTTGACTTTGAAAAATTGTCATGAACCAGTATAATAATAAATGGAATTCCAGATTTTATTTCCAAAGAAAATTTGTCTAAAATATTTTTATGAATTTTGGATGATGTCGAAAAGTCTAATTTCAAAAAGTCAAAAACTTTAGAAGAGGTCCAAAATAAAATATATGCTTATACGGCTTGTAGGTCAGCAATTAAATTTGGACATAAATTAAATTTATTTGAAATAAACAAACTTATTAATGACAGTATTTTAAATTATTCGTCTACTTGTCCACATTGAAGACCTGTCGTTTTTGAAATATGATTAGATGAGTTGAAAGGGAAATATGAGAGGTAGCTCCTTAATTCTCCTCAATTGATGGGTAAATAATTAGAATTAATATTAATAAAAAAGATATAAAAATGAAGAAAAAAAGAGATAATTTTATTACAAAGAATAAAAAAGCTTATTTTGACTATGAGATAATTGATAGTTGGGAAGCTTGAATAGAACTTAAGTGATATGAAGTTAAGAGTATTAGGAATGGTCATGTAAATTTGAAGTGATCATATATTGTTGTTGTCAATAATGAATTATATGTCAAATGAATGCATATTTCAGCATTAAAGTCATTACCAAATAAATGAGCAATTGAAACAGAAAGAGAAAGAAAGATATTTTTGACAAGAAAAAATATAAATTATTTAATTGGAAAACAAAAAGAAGCTTGATATTCTATGATACCATTAAAATTATACTTTGTTTGAAGCTTAATAAAGTTGAAAGTATGACTTGCTAAATGAAAAAAGGCTTATCAGAAGAAACAGATATTAAAAGAAAGAGCAATGGATAAGCAGGCAAAGATTGCTATGAAGAAGTATATTTAATTGAAAAAGAATAAAATTATTTTGATAATAAAATTTTTTATTTATACTAAAAAAATATAATATTTAAATTAAATTAATATGATACATTTTTGTAATTTTATTGCGTCAACCTCCAGTAATTAGGTTTTTATAAATTTATGTAGAGACGTTTTGCCAAAACGTCTCTACCCCAAAATGACTGTACTGTCATTGTCAATACATATGTATATACAATATCAGTACAATTAAAAT
Source organism: uncultured Candidatus Peribacteria bacterium (assembly GCA_964545685.1). Taxonomy (GTDB): domain Bacteria; phylum Patescibacteriota; class Gracilibacteria; order BD1-5; family UBA6164; genus CAZJHB01. The sequence goes on from CAZJHB010000002.1 coordinate 17,855, forward strand.
TTAATTACTAAATAAAATAAAAATGTTAGATGTAAAAATTATTAGAGAAAATCCTGAACTAGTAAAGGATATTATAAAAAAAAGAAACTTAAAGTTAAATCTTGACGATTTTTTAGAAATTGATAAACAAAAACTTGAATTAATTTTAAAAGTTGATGAGTTAAGAGCAATAAAGAATAAGGTAAGTAAGGAAATACCTACAATGTCAAATGAAGAAAGACCAGCAAAAATAGAAGAAATGAAAAAATTGGGTGAAGATCTTGAAAAATTAGAAGTAGAACAAAAAGAAGTTGAAGAAAAATGGAAAGATTTATATTATAGAGTACCTAATTTACTAGATGAAACAGCTGCTATTTGAGATACTGATGATGATAATGTGTTAGATTCAAAATTTTTAGAACCTACAAAATTTGATTTTGAGCCAAAACATCATGCTGATATTTGAGAAGCAAAAGGATGGATAGATTTAGAAAAAGGATCAGAAGTTAGTGGAGCTAGATTTTGGTATTTGAAAGGAGATGTTGTTTTATTACAATTTGCAATTGTAAATTATGTAATGACAAAGTTGGTTTCAAAATGATTTGAAGCTATTTTACCACCAGTTATGACTAAACAAAAAGCTATGTTTGGTACAGGTTTTTATCCAGCAGATGAAGATTGATTATATCATGTAAATCCATGAATGGATGATTTATATTTAATAGGTACTTCTGAAGTTCCTGTTACATCTTATCATGCTTGAGAAGTTATAGATGTAGAAAAACCAAAATTATATGTTGGATATAGTTCATGTTTTAGAAGAGAAGCAGGTAGTGCATGAAAAGATATGAGAGGTATATTAAGATGACATCAATTTGATAAACTTGAAATGGTTGCTTTTTGTAAACAAGAAGAATCTAAAAAAATTCATGATTTTATGGTAGATATTGAGGAAGAAGTATGGCAAGAATTATGAATTCCATATCAGAAAATGAATGTATGTTCAGGTGATTTATGAAATCCAGCAATGAAAAAGTTTGACCTTGAAGCTTGGATGCCATGACAACAAAAATATAGAGAAGTAACAAGTTGTTCTAACGTATGAGAATTTCAATCAAGAAGATTAGGAATAAAATATAAAGATTCAAATTGAGAAAACAAATTTGTACATACTTTAAATGGTACAGTTATAGCATTAAGTAGATGTTTGATAGCTATAATTGAAAATTATCAAACAGCAGAAGGAGATGTAAAAATTCCTGAAGTATTAGTACCTTTTATGTGAGGTAAGGAGGTTATTTAAAATATATATAACCTCACCCCAACCCTCTCCTTCTTAGGAGAGGGAGTAGACCAATAAAATAAATAAATCTATAATGTTTCTATTAAATTTTGAATTAATTATTTTTTACTTTTAAAAATTGTTCAAAAAAATAATACAAAAATTTGTAAAAAAGAGTTTTTTTCTTAAAATGTTAAAAACTCTTTTTTTTTGTTTATTTTATCGTCCCAAAATACCAAAATATGTCTTATTCTAGAATACAAAAATTTATATCATGATTATTAATTTTTCTCTTGCTTTGAGGTATTACCGTTAGAATACCATTATTACAATTTCTAACATATGCTACGTGAGATGAATTTTATAATATTGTCTCTATTATTGTTGAAGAAGAAAAATATGATGATATTGAAACAGAAGTAAAAAGATACGCTCAAGATATTCAATGAGTTTTGGAAAATACTAAAACTGTAATATTACCAACTCCAAACAATTCATCTGCTTTTAAGGTAGCATCAATGTTAGAAGCTTTGTATTTTGAATGATATAAATGACTAAGCGATGTTGATTTTGAATCACAGTTAATTTGAACTGTTTTTATATGAGATATTAATATACCTCAAGTTTATGTAGATGATAATTATGAAAAGACTATAGTTCCTTATACTGATTTTATAGATAAAAAATATATTTTCAATAGGGAAACAGGTAGATATGAAGAAAATGCTAATAATATAGATTGAATTAAATCTGAAATATGGCATGGTTTTATTTCACCTAATGAATGAAGTGAAAGTGATAATATTACCGCTATAAAAGATTATTTTGATAAAAATCATGATTTTTATTCAGGAACATGAAATTTTAAATATTCAGATTGATTTATTAATTGACATACTACTACTTGAGTGCCTAGTAGTTATGAGCCATATGTATTTTATTTTGATAATTATAGAGAAAAAAGTTGATTTAATTATGATTCATATAAATCATATTTAGCTTATTTAGATAATAAAGAAGATATAGTTTATAATAGATTTACTAAAGAATTAGCTCAAGAAATTTCTGATTATTTATTATGAGAGGAATCAGAAACTGTATCTGAATTAATTGCAAAAGTGGATTCTGATTTTGATCCTTCTGAATTTTCATCTAGTATGGATTTATTTGAAACTCCTGATATACAAACAAGATCTATAATTGAAGAAACTACTAATTATTTTTTATGAAGTTTTTCAGAGTGAACTATTTCAGATTTTAGAGCTAATGTACATAATGCATGAAGATATAATTCTTGAGCTACTGAGGTAAATGTAGATATGGTTCCTTATTTAATTTCAGTTCTTGATATTGTTAATGATCAAGTTATAAAAAATTCAAATGATTTACTTGAGGAAAAAATAGATGAAATAGTAATAAATGATTTACAATCAGATATATATGTACCAACAGAAATTACTTATTGAGATTATTCTCTTGCAACTTCTCAAACAAATAATGTAGAACCTGCACCATGAACATCTATAATAACTTATTCAAATATGTTATATTGAACTCAGATGTTTGATATTACTGAAGCAGAACAATGTAGTATTTTTAGATGAGAGTCATATTATTGAAAGTTGGTAGAAGCAAATAGATCTTATAATTATGAACTAATTGAATGAGATATAGAAACTTTAGAAAATGAAAGTATTAGTTGTTTAGAGTGAATTGCTGATCAAACTTCTTTTTCTTGATATTGGTGATGACATACTCCTATTAATAGTACTTTTGATTCTTTTCCTCCAGAATTATGAGAAAATAATTATTTGAAATCAATAGTTCCTTTATTTGATATAGAAGGTTCTATTGATGTTTCAGATAGGATTGATGTTTATCCAGCAAAACCTATTTTAGATAATGCTGATTCTTATTTCGATTGTCAACAAACTAATTTTTTAAAAATACAACAATTAAATCCCTGAGTAGGTGATTGACCTCAATGATTATTTGAGCTTGTTTATCAAGCTCCAATAAATTGAAATTCAAGAAATAGTTGGAGTTGTAAAACAGACAATATAATTCTTGATTATAATACAACATATCAACAATTATTATTAGGAAATAGAACTTATAATATTGAAACTTGAATTAGTATTGAAGATTCTTGAAGTTCAGATATTGTTACTTTTTTAATAGATGAATTGTGAGGAAATTATGATTATTCAAGTATTGATGTAATTAATTTTATATTAGAAGAGTTATGAGAAGATGAAGAATTTTCTGATATAGAGATTATTGATTTTATATTATGAGAATCATGAGAATGAGAATCATGAGAATGAGAAGGTGTGACAAGTATAGATATTCTTTGACTTATATTATGAGATTTATGAGAATTAGATGATACATCAAGTACAGATATAGTTAATCTTGTTATGTGAGAATTATGAGATGAAAATACATATTCAACTACAGATATAGCTAATCTTGTTATTTCTGAATTGTGAGAAGAAAGTTATTCAACTACAGATATAATTAATCTTATATTAGAAGATTTATGAGAATGAGAAGATGTTTCAAGTACAGATATTATTGAACTTATATTATGAGATTTATGAAATGAAGAAAATTACTCTAGTACAGATATAATTAATCTTATTTTGGAAGAATTTTGAAATGAAAAAGATGTTTTAGGTACAGATGTAATTGATTTTATATTGAATAAATCATGATTAGATGATGAGTCATCTACTTCTATAATTGATTTTATTTTAGAAGAAATAGAAGAGGTAAATAATATATCGATCACAGATATAATTAATCTTTTATTAGAAGATTCATGAGTAGAAGATGAATCTTCAATTATTGATATAATTGAACTTATTCTATGAGAAATATGAGAGATAGATAATACATCAAGTACAGATATAATTAATCTTATATTAGAAAATTTTTGAGAAGAAAATACATATTCAAGTACAGATATAATTAATCTTATATTAGAAAATTTATTAGTAGAGGATGAATATTCAAGTACAGATATAATTAATCTTTTATTAGAAAATTCATGAGTAAATGAAGAAGATGTTTCTGATTCAGATATAATTAATATTATATTGGATGAATTATGAGTAAATGAAGAGTATTCAAGTACAGATATACTTGATCTTATTTTAAATGATACATGAGCAGATGAAGAATATTCAAGCACAGATATAATTAATCTTATATTAGCAGACAATACATCAAGTACATCAAGTATATCAAGTATATCAAGTACATCAAGTACTGATATAGTTGATCTTGTATTAGAAGTTTTATGAGAAAATGATGATATATCTAGTTCTGAGTTAATTAATTCTGTAATGGAACAATTATGAAATGATGATGATACATCAAGTACAGATCTAATTAATCTTATATTAGATCAATCATGATTAGAATTTGATTCTTCAAGTTTATCTTTTATAAATCTTATGTTAGAAGACTTATGAGATGAGGATGAATATACTATTACAGATCTTATTAATCTTATAATATATGGATTATGAGATAGTGAAGATAATATAGAACTTTTAGTTAATAATACATGAAATGAATATATATTAAGAGTAACAGAACCTAAATGTTATTGACTTGTTTGTATAACTGATAATTATAAAATTTCATATAAATCTCTTCCATCTTATTTAATGCATAAGTCTCCAACATACGAAGAGTTAGATTTAGAAATGGAAAATATGATAACTCCTGCTTTACCAGTTGATAAAAATAGGTATATTGATTTTCAAAATAAATCATTTAATTATGAAAAAATTAATTATCCTTATCTTTTTAGATTATGAGTAGAAGGAGATGAAGATTTAACTATAGAAAATATAGAATCAACTTTACAAGCAAATCTTTCAAGTTATGATTCTGTTCTTTGAGAAAGTTTATATGATTTTTTAGGAAATCAAGATACATTTAATTGAGATCCTACAAAATGAAGCTATTTAGATAATTTAACATTTGCATTGTATTGGAATAATTTATCAGTTTCTTCAAAATATAAATTTGTTTTTGAAAATTATTTGAATGATCAGCAATGATGAAATGGTTTTGACTTTTGATTATTTAATAATAGAGAACAATATGAAATTGCTTATTTATGAGCTGATTGAGATGCAAGTAATATGTATATTTTACTTGATCCAGAATCAGAATCAGATGAAAATCCATATACTAGTATAATAGCAGATAATCAAGCATTACAAAATTCTTTATTATTATCAAATACAAATACTGATTCTTGAGAAACAATTTTTAAATGTGCTCCTCCTGAATGAGTAGTTTTGTGGGAATGGTTTCCTGCTATAATATGTCGGCTTGAAGATATGTTACCACCAACTATATCTATTAATACAGATTCTTGTTCTTCTACAGAATTAAGTGCAGAAGATTTAGAATTTATTCTTCAAAATGGTTGAGATGAGGATCAAAACGGTATTATAGATTGTATAGAGATGAAAGTAGCTCAAGGTAGTTTAGATTTAAATTCAGATTCATCTAAATATTATTATTGAACACAATGAATATTAACTTCAAAAATTAAAGATGAAAATGAAAATGTTGTTAATATTGATTCTGTAACAAAAGTAAATTTTGAATTAATAAAAGTGGAAGTTCAAGAAAATGAAGATGAAGAATTAACAGATTTAAATAAAAAAGAAATTTACAATAAAGATTCTTCATGAAATTTATCTAATGAAGAAGCATTGAGTGAAGCAAAAAAATATATTAATTTTGAAAATTGAGAAATTGTTGCTCAAAATTGAATAGCTCAAAAATCTTTTGTAGCAAAATATAAAGATGCTGATATTACTTTCAGAGCTAGTTATGAAATTGAAGATTATAATTGAGATATTCAGTATTCTCAAGACTCAGAAAAATTTACTATTCAAATTAGATGAGATAGATTATTTGTTAATTCTTATAAAATATTAGAAGATAAAACAATAGATTTTTGATTAAGTAGTGTTGTAGCTTCAGATCAAAATAATATTTATATATCTCAAAATGATAACTTTGTACAAGATAGTATGAGTTCTTTAGAATCAAAATCTAATTCTAAAGAAAAATTATTACTTAATTTATTAAATTATAACGATACAACTAAAGTATATATTAAATATCCTATTACAGTAGAAATATATAATGATGATGATGAATTATATATTGATGAGTTATCTATTCATAGTATAGATGATTTTGTAAGTTTATGAGCTTTTAGTGAAGCTTGAGAATATACTTTTGTGATAACAGATGCTTATTGATTTTCAATAAAAAAAGATATACAAGTTTTACCAGATGTAGCTTCTCGTTTAGAAATAGGTGAATGAAGTACAGTTATTCAAACATGATGAAATACTACATCAAATCTTATATCTCTATATGATCAATATGATAATATAACAACATGAACTTTTTATCAAATTGAAGCTGAAATAAATTGAGATTGAATAGTTTTTGATACTGCATGAAATACTAGTCAAAATTATTCTTTATATGAATGATATAAAGTATTTAGTTTATTTTCAACTGATAATCAAGATAATAATAAAATAAATTTTAATGTAAAAGATACTTCTTGAAATTTTTTATTTGATCATGATGTAGAAATTGAAACTTTGAGCAATATTAATATTTCATTGGTTAAAAATTTTTCAGATATAGAACTTTTATGATGACCTTATTCTTATAATTTGTCTTTAACAGATTCAAGTTGACAAGTTTTAGATTGATTTAATTCAAGAGTATATTTTAATATTCCTAGTATTTATTGAGAATCAAGTAAAGAATATTTTGATGTTGTAAATTGAAAAGCAAGTGTAGAATTTACTACAAAAAATGTATCTTGAAAAGATATTTGAGTTGAATTTCAAGTTGAATGATATCCTGAAATTATAAAAAGATATATTACTATTAATTCTTGAGATCCTCTTTATATGGATTTATATATGTCAGCTGATAATATAGAAGCTGATGGTGAATCTACTTCTACAGTTAGAGTTGAATTAAAAGATAGATATTGAAATTTGGTATATAATGATAATTCTACTCAAGCAGAATTAGAAATTTTAGAACAGTATGAACGTATTATTACTTCAAACGATAAAGTAGATACTTTTGAATGATGAAAAGCTTATTTTGTAATAAATTCTACAGAACAACCATGAGTATGATATTTTAAAGTATCAACAACACCTAGTCTTAACGCAAATTCTTTTATAATAGAAGATAATTCTACAACTGATAGTGATGATTTAATAATAAATTGAATTTGAGAAACTGCATGAAAAATAACTACTTCTTATTTTTGGAACAAGGATGATATTGAATGAAAAAAATATAGTGCTCTTTATACAACTCTTCTTTGAGCAAATTATTGAGATATAACACAAGAAGATTACTTAGCTTGAGCATTATTATTTGAAAAAGATAATAGAGCTTTATGAGTAACATCTTTACTAAATATTCCTTATGAAACAAGTGATATATTAAGTATAGATGAAAACTGAAAAACAGAAACAGTTTTTGATTCTTCAGATCTAAGTCAAGATATTGTTTTATATACTACTTTAGTTGATGATAAAATATCCCTTGATATTTATAATGAAGCATTAGATACTTATATATGAAATATTTATTATGATTTTTGAGATGATAATTTATTATTATTATGTGATGATTTAGATGCTTGTAGTATTGAAGAAGAGTCTCAAACATCTATATTCTTTGAATGAATTTCTCAAGATTATACTTATGAAAAAGATACTAATAAAATAGTCGTATATAATGATTATGATAATAAAGTTTTTGAGATTTCAGAGGATTGAAAATTATCAAAATATTGAAATATAAATATTAATTTAAATGATGAATATTCATCTTATAATATTTTTAATATTGAAATAGATTGAGAAATTATTTGAATTATGTGATTTAATTTTGTTGATTCTAATATTTATATATCAAGAGATGAAACTGTATTTGATTATAGAAAAAATAATTTTGATAATAATATATTAGTATATTTATCTTCAAATTTGTATTTATCTAAATCTTGAGAAGATAAAGAAGTAATATATTATAATGATCCATTTGAGACAAATAATTCTATAAGTGATTATGCTTGAGATGATGATTATTGATATGAAAATTTTGTAAATGAAGAATGATTATGATGGAAAGATGGTAATAAGACTTTACTTGAATTTGCTTCATGAGAATCTATATGAGATTCAGTAAAAAATTATATGAGTTTTTCAGTTATAAATCTTTGAGATCCTGTTATTAGTTTAAAAACTATAAAAAAAGCAGATAGAAAATTTGATTCAACAATATGACAATTAATTTCAAAAAATGATGATTTAGTTTCTTATGAAGTTTTTGATTATAATGGAGATGAATTTGATGATTTATTATTAATAAAACAAGATTGATTTTTAGAGTTATTAGAGAATAAAGATATAGCTTGAGACTTTTTAAATAAATGAAATGTTGCACATATTGTTGATATGTGAAATGAAGAGTTAATAAAGACATGAGATTTTACTTGAGATTGATATGATGATATATTTTTTGTTGATAATGAGTGATGAGCATTTTTATTGAATAATTCTGAAAAAGATTTTGTTAGAAAAGATTTTACTGATTTATTTGATTTGGATTCTTCTGATATGGGAAGTGATTCATTAGATAATGTTTTCTCTTTTTTAAATGAATATTTAACGGGGTGACTAAATCTTGAATGACAAATTATTCAATCAGATGTTTTTGATATGGACAATGATTGAATAGATGATATAGTAACTTTTGATGATAGCTGAACTATAAGTATTTTTTATTGATGAGGAACTTCTAATGAGCCATTTTTTACTAAAAAAGTAGTAGTAGAAGATTTAGGTTTAGTTTTATCTACAGATGTAAGAAGTGATAATTGACTTATTTATTTTGATTGATTATATCAATTACCAGCTGATGGAGATAACACAGTTTTATTAGAAAATACAGAAGAGTATCTTGCTTCTTTTGAAGATTGAGATTCTTCAATCTCATCTTCGGAAGGTATTATAGATGAACTTATTTTTCAGAATTTAACTTATTTTATTGATTGAGAAAATGAATCTTCTGCTTTTGATATTTTTAGTTATATAACAGATGAATCATGAGATTTAGAAGAATCTTCTGCTTTTGATATTTTTAGTTATATGGAGGATGAATTATCTGAAGAAGAACCAGTTTATGAATTAGATGATTTT
>CAZJHB010000002.1:27503-34717 GCA_964545685.1 uncultured Candidatus Peribacteria bacterium
TTATATGGAGGATGAATTATCTGAAGAAGAACCAGTTTATGAATTAGATGATTTTATTGGTATTGATGCAATAGATGAAGAAGATTTAGTTTCAGGACAATATGAATATGCAGAAGCATTTACAACGGATTATGTTACTTTTATAAAAAGTGAGTATTCAGAAGTAGCTTGAGTAAAAGTTGAAAAAACTTATGAAGATCTTAATTGAGATACTTTAAAATGATGAGATAAAATAAAAGTAACTATAGAATTAACTAATGTTTCATCAAGTCAAATTAATAGTATTGCTTATGCTGAAAGTTTAGATACCATTTTTACTATTGATTCTGAAAGTATAGCAACAAGTACAGGAGCTCAAATTGATTTTGATGTACCATTAACTACATTTCTTATTGATGATTTTAATTTGTGAACTTGAGAAACATTTACTATAGAATATGAAGCTGATACAAAAGATTTTATTTATTGAAGTATTAATGTTTGATTATTTGAAGATGGTGAATTATGAGATGATTTATTTTGAGATATTATATTTTCTGCAGATTCTGAAAATTGTAGTCAGACAGTTGATATATTTAGATCAGTTGCAGAAAGGGAATATGAACAATGAACAAAAATACCAGAATGTAGTGAAAATAAAATAGTATTACCTGATGGTATCTCAGATAATACTTTGGATGAAAATTGAAATTGAATACCTGATTATATTGATGAATTAACAGAGGGGGCAATTTCTTGAGATAATTCTTCTTTGGAAGCTTATGCTGATGAACAATTAGAATCATTAAATGATTCAGAAAAATATGATGATTCATGAACTGATATTGATAATATTTATTCTTCTTTAGAAGATGTAGAAAATTTTATAAATTGACTTAGTTGTTGATTTGGAGATGCTTCATGTATAGCTACACCTCTTAATTGGGCTCCTTTAGCACCAGGTTGAGATCCAACTTGGAATGGATATCCTATTTGAGATTGATTGAATGTTGATGAAGGAATACCTGTATTCTCAGCTTTAACATGATTACAAACAACGTGTTGAGATTCACCTTGTTGTATTCCTACTGTATGGCCTTTATCTTCAAAAATGTATATACCTTGACCTTATTGTTGACCTGATTGAGCAGGTTGAGAATTATGAGTATATAGTCCAACAAATCAAGTTAGAATATTTGTTACTCCAACTTTGACTTGATGAATGGGGACTGCTATTTGTTTTGGTTGACCAGCAGCAGTAGTATGAAATGAACCTTCTCCTTGAATAAGTCCTATAATAACTTGATGAAATTGTATTGTAACTGCACAACCACTTGCTTTATGTGATTGAGATTGATCAGATGGTGATGTTGCATCTACAGGTTTTTCTTCAGTTGATACTTGAGAATATCAAGTTTTAAATTGAAATTGTAGTGAATGATCTACAGAAATAATTGATGAATATTATTTAGAAGATGAATTTGTAGAAGATTATTATAATTATAAAAAATATAATGATCCTAGTGACTATGATGATGAAATATTAAATGCTTATCAATCTATTTCTGACACTACATCAACTTCTACTATGGAAATAACTGATGAACCACTTATTACTATTTGAAATTGAACATCTTGATGATATGAAGCTAATGTTGATATCAATATAAATAATTTAGTTTCGTGAGATTTTTCTGATATTATTGAAATAGAACAACATAGAAATTCTAGTTTTCCAACTTTTTTGATGGATTGGGTAACTAGACAAATAGAAGAAATAGTAAATAAATTAACAGATTTTCCTACATTATTTGTTATATTGCCAGATTTTACTTGAGTTTTTGATTGAGATTGGGCTGAAGTTTCTTGAAATGATGATAATTCTTATGATTTTGTACAAAGTGATTTATTTACAGATGAAGTTAAACAAGTGAATTCTTGAGTAAAAGAGGCTTATAATTTTTTAGCAAATATACCTCTTATAAAGTTAGATCAAGAAGTAGTAAATATTAATTTTCCTTGGATTGATAGAAATTCATTAGATAAATATATATATAGTCGGTGAAAAACATTAGATCAACGGAAAAAAGAATTAAATGATTTTAGTGATTCTGTATCTTTCTGAGCTACATGTGATGAAGGTGATATTGAATGTCAAAATCAAAATAATTTTAATGAAAAAATTTCTGTTGATGCTCAAGCATTAATGTCTTCTTTAGAAGCAAATATTGAAGTACTTGAAGATTATAAAGCTATGCCAGAAAAGATTTATGATTGGTTAAATGTAAAAGAAAAGTATTTACAACAGATTCTATGTAATATAGAAAATATTTCAAAGTTAATTTGATGACGGATAAGTGATAATTGAGAAAGATTTAAAGCTTGGGTACATTTATATATTTTAATAAAAGCTGTTTTAAAATCATGGCAGTGACTTATTGATATATTTATTGATTATGAAGCAGAATGTCATGAGTGTAAAAATGAAAGACAAGATTTACAGACATTTATTTGGAGTTTGATTGAAATGATTATACCTAAAATACCAGTTATTCAATTTCCTAAATGGCCAGATATAATTCTTGATTTACATAATATAAGAGCATGATTAACAATTAGTTTACCAGAAATACATGTAAATAATAGACCTATAGTTTTACCTTATTTACCAGATTTAAATTTACCAAGTGTACCAAATTTAAATTTTAATTTACCATCACTTCCAGTTTTACCAACTATAGAATTACTTGAATTACCAGATTTACCAACACTTCCAACCGTAGAATTACCTAATTTACCACCACCACCAACTTTACCAAGTTTAATATCAGAACTTGAATGAATTGTTGATATACTTAAATTAGTAACTAAATTAATGTGTATATTAAAAATGTCTCCATTTGTACCAGAATGGAGAGCATGAGACCAAATTGCATTTTTAACAGAAAGACAATGATATTTAGGTTTTGATTTTGCTCTTAATATTAGTTATCCTCAATTTTCTTTTCCATTTGTTGATGCTATAAAAGTTACAAGTTATGTTAATTTGGAATTTGATACAGATTTTATAGTTGAATTAACAAGACAAACAGCAAGTCCTATAAACAATTTTACAAATAATATAGTACATTTATTTGATTTAAGTATTCAAGATATAGATCTAAGTGAATCTATACCTAGTGATATTGATGTTGATATTTGAATTGATTGAAGTGTAGAACCAGGTGCATGACTTAATGCTTTAGAAGTATTAGCAGTAGTTTTAATTAAAAATATTAATAAACTTCATTCTTATATAGCAGATAATAATGAAGATATGATTAGTGTTGATGAATTTCATGAACGTATTAATGAACAACTTGCTTCAGAAAATTTTATTAGTGATCCAAGAACAAAACAAATTCAAAATATTTGGAAACAGATAAATAACTATACTTATTCAAAAGAAGATGAATTAATAAATAAATTAAAAGAAACAAATAAAGAAAAATTTGATTTATTAAAAGATATTATAAATACAGAAATAATAGATAATAATAAATTTATAAAAGAATATAATCAACAATTAAATCAAGATTATATAACAAAAGTTTCTTATAATGAAAATAATAAAATTGATCATTATAATGAACAATTGGATATTTATAATGATAAGTTTGTAAGTTCTTTAAATGATTTAGTAACAAATAATACAAATAAAGAATATAAAGATGAATTAAAAAATATCTGAACCAAAGTATTAAATAATGTAAATAATTGATTAATAAGTTATGCAGAATGACTTAATAACAATTTACTAGCTGCTACAACAGATACTTTAGCAACAGAATCAAGTACTCAAACTACTTGTCAATTACAAGCAGATTCAGATTATAAATATATATACGAATGAATATATATTGTAGATTGAGATATTACATATAGATTATTTGATTATATCGATGAATTGAATTGAGATGAAGAAATAACTGAGATAGATTATGATAAAGATTGAGATGATGATTTATTATATATAGTGAACTGAGAATTATTTCTTAAAGAGAATTTATCTGAAGAAGAAGATAAAAATTATGTTTCAGATGCTCCAATTGTTTTAGATTCTGATGATAATATATTTTTATCTTGAGAAATATATTATGAAGCTGTTAATAATTTTAAATCAACAGTATCTGAATATAATCACATTAATTTATCTTTTGATCATTCTACATTAAGTGATATTAATGCTTATAGAATAGAATTGTATAATATAGTTGATAAATTTATAAATCTAAAAAATGATAATTATACTCCAGATGATTTAAAGAAATATGTAATAGATGCTTTTTCTTCTATTGATGATATAACTTTATTAGATTCAGATAATGATCTTTATGAACTTAGTTCAAATTTATGATATATAAAAAATGTTTGAAATCTTTCTTGAATTAGATTAGAAACATATGAATTTAATAATATAAAAGATGATATTATTGATAACAACTTTGTAAATGTAAAGCAAAATTCAATTATATATACATCTGGAAATAATGTTACAATAAAATATTATGATGCAAATGATAAAGAAAGGGCTGAAGAGAAGACTTTATACATAAATGCATATTCAAATATAAAATTAAATTCTTCTATTGTAATTAGTACTATTAATGCAGATGCTTTTATTAATACAGATGAGATGGTTACTATTGATTGAGAAGATATCCGTGAATATATATGAATGCCTTTATTACCTGATACAAAAATATCTATTATAGAAGAAGCTACTAATTCATCTTTACCTAGATATATTGATATAGAATATTATGATTGAGCAGAATTAGATATTAATTTTGAAGAAATAAGTAGTTATTATTTGTATGATTTATGATATAAACAAACAGATACATATGTAAGAATAGAAGAAGAAACAGATTATTATTATGCAAAAATAAGAGCTTTTAAAGAAGATACTTTATGAACATTATCTAATCAAATTCTTATATATCCTCAATTAGATGCTGATACATCTGCACCAGAATTAAATTATTCTTGAGATATATTAATACCTGTATATCAAAAGAAAACAATAGATTTTTCTGATTATATATATGAAGAATCTTGAATAAGTAGTATAGAAAATATATATATAGATTTTGATTTGGATGTTGATAGTGATTGAGATTGAGATACAACAAATGATAATGATACAGATAAGATTACTATTGATATCTCTTATGATAAAATAAGAATTGAGTTTGGTGAATATGATGAACTTTTTACTAAAGAAATATGAGTTTCAATACTTGATCGTAATTGAAATGTTTGATATAAGGAATTAACTCTAACAGTTTATTCTCCAATTCCAAATATTGAAGATTATTCTGATAGTATAATTTCATGATATATAGATGAAGAATTATCAGAAGAACCTGTTAATTTTTATAGATATAGATGATGAATGTTAGTAAAACTTGAAGATATAAATTGATATCTTACGTGAGCTACAGATGAAAAATGAGCTTTTGAATTTGAACTTAATAATGAAAATGAAGAAAATTGATTATATATTGAACAAGGTGATTCTGTAATAGCATATATTAATGAATATTCTTGAAAAATAAGTAAACAAAATGCAAGTGCAGATATTAAAGTATTATCTTCAAGTGATAGTAATAATGATTTAGTATATCCAAAAATTATATTAACTAATTGATGAGAAGATATATATTATCAATATATTATTTCTAATGAAGATAAAGCTATTGAGGTAGTTGATGATTTTGATAATATTGAAGCAGATTGAATTTATGTTAAATTTATAAATAGAACTTCTTATAATTCTTACATACTTTCAGATGCAACTACTTATGATGCTTGATCATTATTTATTTATAGAAATACAGATAATGATAAAGAAGCATTATTTACAATATTTAAAGATGGAAGAGTAAATACAAAGGATTCATCTTATAGTTTAGAATATTTTTCTCATGGAGATAACATTTGATATAAATTAATGGATAATAATATTGAAGTAGCTGAGCTATTGTTTAAAATTGAATGAGAGTATGTGATAAAATAGTTTATAAAATTTTGAAAGGAAGTACTTTATTAAATAAAGTGCTTTTTTTTTCAAAAAAAAGTTTGACTATTTTGTTTTTTATATATAATACTCAAGCAAAATAAAGTTCTGCGGCTATCGTCTAGTGGTTAGGACTCGTGGTTTTCATCCACGCAACCGGGGTTCGATTCCCCGTAGCCGTACCATATATTTTGTTTTTTTTATCTCGCGGAGTGGAGAAGTGGTATCTCGTCGGGCTCATAACCCGAAGATCATTGGTTCAATTCCAATCTCCGCAACCAAAAAAATTAATTATAAACTATTTAGCTTATTTGTCTACTTAGTTTTTTTTATTTTATTTGATTTTTTTAAAAAAAATATTAATATACCAAGTATAATTTTATTAAGTAAATATTATACATTATGATAAAAAAAGTTTTATGAAGTGTTATTATTGCTTCTTTAATAAGTGTTAATTTTGTTTCTGCTTATAATGAAGTAGATTGTTCTTCAGATGCAATATTTGGAGCAAACTCTTGTGGGCAATGTTTTGAATGAGGAGATAAAACTGCTTGAGATTATATTTGATTATTAATTGATAGTTGGATTAATCCAACAGAAAGTTCTCAAATTGTTTATAAAGAAGAACAAGATATTCCAGAGATGTTAAATTTGGCTCCTGATAATGTTATTTGGGGACAAACTCCTTCTGCTGAAGGATTTTGGGAATATACGGATGAATTTGATGCTTTATATAGTGAATCAGATTGATGATATATATTAGAAGCTGGAAAATCTGTAACTTGGATTCAATCAAAAATGTGATACGCATATGAATTAAAAACAAATACAGCAGAAGAAGGAACTAATATTGGTTTATTAGTCTATCCAATAGCATACCATACTATTTTGGAAGATGGGACTCCTAGTATAGATGATGATGAACATTTAGAATGTGTATTATTTAAATCAGCTAATCCTATAGAAGAAGTGAAAGAAAAAGAAGTTGAAAAATTACCAGAAACTGGGCCTACAGAATATATTTTACTTTTAATAATTGCAATGATTTTAGGAGTATGATTATTAAGATTATCTAAGAGAGCTTAATAATTATTTATACAATATAAAACAATAATGTCAAGATATAATTTTGGCATTATTTTTTTTTGTGTGATATAATGTAATTGTTTAAAAG
>CAZJHB010000002.1:34817-36862 GCA_964545685.1 uncultured Candidatus Peribacteria bacterium
TATGATAGAATAATGTGAAAATATTTAGAATATAAGAAAGAAAATAGACAAATTATTATTGAAACTCAAAATAAGTTACAATTATTAAATAACTCAGAAGCTTTAAATCTTTCAAAATATGAAAAAGAAGTAATGAATTTTGATAAGAAAGATATAAGAAATGAAAAAAAAGTTAGAATATTGCAAATTAATTTGAATTTTTTATTAAAAAAATATTCGATTGATTATAAATTAAGATGAAGTAATAATTGAGTAGATGGGGATTTTTGAACATCAACTAATGAAGCTTTAAGAAGAGTTAGAAAAAAAATAATTGAAAAACAAAAACTTATAGATGATAAATGAAGAAATCAAGATAAGAAAAAATCAATAATATCAACAGAAAAAACAACATCAACAGTAAAATCAGAAACAGTTAAAAATTATACTGTATCATTACCAGAAAAATTAAGAGATCCAATTAATCTTTGGAAAATGATAGAAGATAGATGAGGAACAAGACTTCAGGCTATGGCTATTTGAAATAGTGGAAATGCTTGAGATTTATTAAAAAAACTTATACCAGAAGGTAAAAAAACATTATTATGAAAAACAATAAATGAAGTTGATTTAAAAGAAAAATTTAAAAAACAAGAACCAAGAATTTTAAGTTCATTAAGAGGAACAAGTAAATATAAATGAGCTTGAATAGAAGAAATTTTAGAAAAATTATGAGATGAAAAACAAACTTTAACCCAAGAAGAACAAATAAAAATGGATAATATTTTGGAAGAAGAATTTTATGGAAAACTTATGAATCTTTTAGAATATGCAAAAAATAATGTTTGAAAATTAAAGAAAAATAATGAAAAAGCAGAAAGTAGATTTGCTGAAAAAATAAAGATTGATCCAAGATTAATTAATAGTAAAATAACTTCAAAAATCAGTAGTATTAGTAGTATGTTTCAATATGAATGAAATAGTGATAAAATAGGAGAAGCTTTAGAAGAAATTCCTAAAATTATTCTTTTAAATATATCATCAGAAAATGTAGATGATTATTTGTCAAAAGAAGGTATGTTAACTGCACCAAATAAGAAGAAAAAAATTGTGAGAAAATTATTTATTGATACTTTAGATAAACTTGATCCTAAAATACGTAGAATGTGAAAAGATCAAACTAAAGAAAATTATGCAAAAGTAGTAAGAACAACAACTCTTGATACAATGATCAAAACAGATTTATTATTTACTCCAGAAGAAAAAAAGTATGCGATTGTAAGAAAAGCTTTAGATTTTAATCAAAGCTGAAAAATAGAATGAGCAATGAAAGAAGTACAAAATAAATTTCCTGTATTATGAGATGTACCAGTTTTATGATGATTTTTTAATTTTGTACTTGGGAAAAGTAAAGTACCAGTTTCTGATCATGAATTTGATGTCTTATTTGCAAATACAAACGAGTATCAAACAATAGAATCAAGACTAAAAAGACCATTTTATGATATGTTAACAAGATGACAAAATTGATTATGAGTAATAAAAACAGAAAAAGATTTACAAATACTAATTGATAGACTTAAAGAACATGGAAAAAAAGTTTTAGAAAATGATTTTGAAAAAGTAGCAAGAGGTGATAAGAATACTAAAATAAAGAAAAATTGGTTTCAAAAGTTATTTAATATGGGGGTATCAGATGCTTTGGCATTGGAAGCTTGAATTTATTATATATGAAGATGAGATTGAGATTTAATTACTAATTTAGAAAAATTTGCAAAAAATGAAAATAATAAAGAAGTAAAACAAGCTCAAAAAAGTTGGGAAGATTGGAATGCTTTAGATACAAATGAGAAAAAGGCTGAATATATAGCTAATTTAAAAAAAGCAGGTAAAATTTATGAAGTAAACTATATAGCAAATAAGCAATTTAAAGAAAAATTATTAAACAATGTAAAAACTACTATGTCTAATGCTAAGACAATTTTTAGTGTTGAAGGACTTGTTACAGATTGGAGTAGTGAACATAAAAGTTGGACAGAAGTAGATTATTGACCTCGGGAAAATGT
>CAZJHB010000002.1:36962-39544 GCA_964545685.1 uncultured Candidatus Peribacteria bacterium
ATAGCAGAAATAACTATACCTGTATCTCAAGATTGAACAAGAACAGTAAAATATGAGTTAAAACAATGAAAAATATATGTAACAATTCAATGACAAGAAAGAGAAGTTACAACTAGAGTATATACAAAAAATGTTAAGGCTGATGAACGGAGTTTTTCTTTTTCTATGAGTTGAACACCATCAACAGAACATTTATGAGGAGTAAAATGGAATACAGTAACTACAAATCTTTGAGCAACTTTAAATGTTACAAAGAATTGATATTGAGACGTAAATGAATCTCTTACTTGAACAGTTTGAGCAAATTTATGAGTACAAATGCTTGAAAATTTTTCATTAAATACTTGAGTTGGTTTTAATGCTAATTTATTAGAACTAGGTAGTTGAATATGAAATACTTTTAATTTATGAGCTTTTTTGAAAGCTACTGATAATGTTTCATTTAATGCTTGAGTTAGTTGAGAAGATCCAACAAAAATCTTTGAATGAGAAGGGTGAACTTCTTTTGGTATGAGAATAAAAAATTTCTTGTGATTAAAAGATTGGGATCTTATAACATGAACAAGTATTAAAGATGGTCAAAATCATACAGCTAATGTTTGACTTGATAGAAATAGTGCTAGTATGAAAGAAACAATGGATAATATTTTTGAAAAAACGAAAGAAAAACTTGGAGAAATAAGAAAAGATCCAAATCAAAGAGAAAGATTGATTAAATTTTTCTTTTGAGAAGATGCAGATGTAAATAATAACGATATAAAACAATGTATAGATGCCTATATAGCATCAAGACCAGAACTGGATAAAGAATATGGTTTATTTAAAAAAATTATGTGATTTGGTGTGAAATTTTGAGAAAAATCAGCCAATTCATTTATTGCAGCATATTTTAATTTTTCAGCAGGAATTGATTTAAGAAAAAATATTACAACAGTGGAAAGTGCAGAAAATGAAATGCATATTTCAAAACTATTACAATTATGAGAAGATAACTTAGAACAATTAAAGAGTATTAGATTAGCATACAAAACAAATCTTGATAGCATGTCTTCTTGAAATGGTTATTCTTTAAATTGAATAATGGAAAGAACTTGAATGAATTTAACAGCTTCAGAAACAAGTAAGAAAAAGGTAAAAATAATGGTAGATCCTCAATTAAGAGAATTAATTAAATTTGATTTTAAATGAACTGACAAAACTTTCAAATTTAAAGAAGGTTTAACAAAACATGATATTATTAAATACAATTTAGTGCCTAAAGTAGTTGAATATAACTGAGTAAATAATACTTGGGAAACTCGTATAGTTTTTGGTAATTATTATGATTCAACTTCTCATGGGCTTACTTATATAGCAGATAATTTCAAATCTTCAGAAACTGCAAACTTTGAAAAAGCAATAAATGCAGATAAAAATATACCAGCAATTTGAACAGAGGCTTATGTAAGTACTCAAGAAAAAGGATGGAGAAAATTAATTATAGAGCAAAAAGTTAGAGAGGTAGCCTTGAAAGAAATAGGAATAATTTTTACTAAATTTGGTCAAGAAAATAGTCCTAAAAAGTTTAGGAAAGCAATGGATTGAATTGAAAAAATTTATTATAGTACAGAAAGTAGTTCTTATGAAACTTTTCAAGCTATGCTTGAAGAGGGTAGTAAACAAGTTGATGAAAGTAAACTTAGTAACGAACTTGATAATTTGGAAATTTCAAAATGAGCAAAGGAAATGTTTAAAGAAATTTTACAAAAAGCTAAAGATTCAAAATTATCAATGTTTGAATTAAGATGAGAATTATTTAATCAAATAATGTCTCGTTCAGCACCTGATTGAACAACTTGGGAGGAATTACAAAACAATCCAACTAAAAAAGCAAAAGCTTGAACTTTAACTAAAGCAAAAAATTATTCAGAGTGGATAGCTCATAAAAAGAAATTAGCTCAAGATAGTTTAACATTAAATAAAAATTGATTTAATGATTTAAAATGAATTTTAGCTTGAATTGAGTGATTTGATACTGCTAGTTTTAGTAAAATATTTGATTTTTCAACTTTAGCAAATGAAAATCAAGGTAAGACTATTTCTATAGAAAATCCAATGATATGATATGTAGTAGCTCAAAACAATAAAGTTGATGTTGCAACAATGAAATGAGTAACTCTTGTTCATGCTGAACAATTTGAAATAGCAAAATGAATAAAAATAACTCGTTGATATTTAGATACTTGTCGTAATCCATCTATTTTTGTAGAAATAGATCATAAAAAATTAGAAGAAAATATTCCTTCAGATCCATTAAGTGTACTTACTATGTATAGTGAATGAAATGTTCAGGCTCAAATAGAGATGATTATTAGTAAAATTTCTCTTACTCTATGAGTGCAAATTGTTCCAGGTCATTCTGTTCAAACAATACGTACTAAAGAAAAAAGAGTTATAATTGAGTGAAATTTAGAGAAATCAGTTGAAGAATTAGAATGGAAAAAAGATTTTACTAGAGATTTGTGAGAATACTTACTTAGATTTGCTGCTTATGAGGAGATTCCTGATAGTTATGTGGTTGAGAATGTAGATGCTGTGTTGGA
>CAZJHB010000003.1:0-28864 GCA_964545685.1 uncultured Candidatus Peribacteria bacterium
TTAGCAAGAGATTTTTTGATGTTTTTTAAAAAAGTTTTGGAAATCCGGGTTAAATCAATGGGCTACTTAGAATCAGTATATAACAATACTCGTTACATAGTTTTTATACAAACTAAATATCATCAAGATATACCTCCAGCTAATGATGTTAGTTGACATTCTTTAAAGGCTCTTATGGAAACTATATGAAGTCCTAGATGATGAGTTTTTAGAAGTATAAGAATATATCGTGATGATATAACTACAATAAAAATTTATGAGATGAATTTTATAAATTATAAAGATAATGTATTAAAATTATCTCAAAATTGGAGAAAAACATTTGAAAAACTAAGTTTTATTACTTGATTTTTAAATTGGATTTTATATATGTTTGTTTATAAAATAGAAGTAAATAAATTTTGAAATCATATTACAAATAATAAACCAAAGTATCTTATTGATAAAACAGATATAATTTTAAATCTTTTATTTTGAAGTAGAAGGGAGTATCCAAAAAATAAAGAGGGTAAAGAAATTATAAAACATATTGATTATTATCAGTGACACTTATTAATAAATGAGGAAAAATTTTTAATAGATAAATTTAATAAAACTAAGTCAGATTATTTTTTAGAATTATTTTGTTTATTAATTGAGAAAAATGAAACTAATTTTATTGATTTATATGACTTTATAGAATTTTATGAAGATAAGTATTATGATGACTGATATGATTCTGATTATTTAAATTTAGAAGCAGGACATATAAGAAAATCATATATAACAACTATAAATAATAATGTTTTAAAAAAATATGATAAAGAAATTTTAGAGATAAAAGATAATCAAATTAGAATAATACAGGATTCATAATTAATATTGAAAGAGATGAAAAAGAGATAGTTCATCTCTTTTAGTTTTTTGCTATTCAAAGCTATTTATACAAAATCAACCTTGCGAAGAGTTTATCTCTCGCAGGGTGATTTTTTTTAAAGCTTTAAATCATCTTAAAAATAAATCGATTTATATAGTTAATAATTACTTTGGAAGTACCGATACAATAATATCGGTACAGTACAGTATATATAACTAAACCAAAATAACTCCGGAGTTATAAATTAATTTAAATTTATAACTAAAATTACAATGGAAAATATAGAAGAATATATATATCATTTTTGATTAGACCACTTAGAAATATATGGTACATTTAAAGATGAAGATTTTATATATGAGAAACTTACAAAACAAATTAATGGATATGATATTGAAAAGAATTTTAATATTCCAAAGTATGAATTTAAGATTCTATTTAAAAAAGAATCTGAAACAGTTTTCGTATATTATAAATGACTAAAAGAGCAGAGTATACCCACAAAGGACTATGTAATTATATATTCTACTTGATTTAGGTTAATATTAGAAGAAGAAATAAAATTTTTCTTATTCCAATTTAATCTTTGAAGAGTTAGAAGATTTGATATAGCGGTTGATTTATTGATTGATATAAATTCTGTTCTTTCAAATTTTAAAGAATTAAATCAAAGATGAGCCACTTTTAATGGTCCTGGTTGAGAAATAGAAACACAATATATTTGAGATAAGCAAAGAAGAAATAAAAGACAACTTATCAGAATATATGATAAAATAAAAGATACTCAAAACAGAAAGAAAAATGCTCTCTATAAAGATTATTTACTTCAAGAGCATGTAACTAGAGTAGAACTTGAAATAAGGTCAGAATTAGCAAAAAATAGATACTGGGAGTATTTATTTGATATACAAGTATTACTTTGAATATTAAAAAACTATTTATGAAAACATACTAGTATTTTTGAATCACTTCCAGGAGATAAAATTACACTTTTTCAAAAAAAAGATAAAAATATAGATTCTAAAAAATATCAGTCTACTATTTATAGAGATAAAAGAAATAAAGTATTTATATGACATGCAAAAAGTATATTTGAAATGTGATATTGTCCTGTAAGAATACTCCTTTGAGAACAACTTATTCAAGATAGTACAAAAAAGTTTTTAGATAAGGATGTAGTAGAAAGAATTTGAGAAATTGAAATTGATATAAAAAGAAGAGAGCACTTCAAAAGACAAGAAATTTATGAAAGAAGACTTTCTAATTATAAAAAATATGATTAGAGAAAAGATTGAAATAGATTTAAAATCCTATGAGGAACTTATAAAAAAACAATATCCATTTTTAACAGATATTGAAGTAAAAGACCTTACTAGAGAATTATATAATTTTCTAGAGATTTGGTTTAGTCTAGAAGTAGAAACTATTACAAATTAACATTATTTTAACAAGGAATATATTAAAAGTCTAGGTATTTTCTAGAAACTCTGTATATTTCTTGTTAATACTTATTAATATTAAAAATATGAATAATAATTATTTTTTATTATTAGATGAATATTTAACTAAATCATTTGTAAATTTTTCATTGCAGTGGCATATTATTTCTAATAATTCTACAAAAATTAGTAATGATATAGATTATTTATCTGAAAAATCAATTATTAGTAAACTAAAAAAAGAAGATTGAGAATTAAAAAACTTAGAAAAAATATTATATGATGAAAATATGAATGATATATTTCTAAAAATGCAAGATATTGCAAATGCTGATATTAAAACAGATATACTTTTAAAATCTTTTGTTATAAGTTATTTTTCTATTTTTGAATCATTTATAAGAAATATATCTAAAGAAATGAATATAGAACATACTCAAAATATTGAAGATATATTAGATGATATTTGAAATGGGTTATGAATAAAATTAAGGTGAATTTGTTGAGAAAAAATATATAAATGATTTTTAGAATTTAAGAAGAGAAGAAATTTATTTATACATTATGATGGTATAATAAATCAAGATTACTTGGATTATATACATAGATATCAGTTAGATGATTTTTTAATAGAATTATTTAAAATGGATAAAATAGATTATAACTTATCTGTTTGAAATAAATTAATATCTACACCTAATTATTTTCAGATTATTCATGTTAAAATTGATACAATTGGTTTTATTTTGTGAATTCTTGTGCTTGAAAATAAAATGGAGGAAAGTGTTTTTTATGAACAATTAAATAAAATAGAGTCATTATTAATAATGAATGATAAATATCCACTTATATGAACTTTTTATAGTAGTTTAAAAGAAAAAATTAAATTTAATAATTCAACAAAGTTAAATTACCTTTATGTTTTATTTAAATTTAAAGAAATTTATATTAAAAAAAATGATAGAAAAAATATTAAGAAAATTGATAAAGACACAAATAAATTCCTAGAAGAAATTGATATGGATTCATTAGATACTTTTGATAAATTTAAATATTATGTATTACTTAGTAAATATGAACAAGCAAATCAAATATTAGAAGAATTACTTTTTAATGAAGATATATTATATAAAATTCTTGATTCTAATATATTTCAAAAATATTTTGATGATAATGTAAAACTTATAGCTAATATTACTAAACAAAAAGATATTAATGTTACTCTTCGTAGAAATACTTCAGTTATTGGTTGCAATAATATTACTTTATTAATACATACATTATGAAAACAATAATATATTATCGTAAATCAACTGATAGAGATGATAAACAAGCTAATTCATTGCAACATCAATTAAATAATTGTAGAAGAACAGCTGAGTTTAATAATCTTGTTATTCAGAAAGAAATAGGAGAAAGTAAATCAGCAAAAACTGAATTTACTAGAGAATGATTTAATGAATTAATAAAACTATGTAAGACTTGAAAAATAGCTTATATAATTATTGATGAGCCTAAAAGACTTTCTAGAAATAATATAGATACATCAAGAATCATTGATTTACTAGATAAAAAGCAAATTAAATGAATATTAGCAACTTCAAGAGAATACAGAAGTGATAATTCAAGAGATAAGTTTTTATTACAATTAGATTTATCATTATCAAAAATGGATAATGAAGATAGAAGTAAAGATGTAAAAGATAAAATGATAACAGCTTTTAAAAGATGACAATGGGTAGCAAAAGCACCTATTTGATATAAAAATATAACTATTAAAAAATGACATAAAGATATTATTATAGATGAAGATATAGCACCATTTATAAAAAAAGCTTTTGAATTAAGAAACTCTTGATATTCTTTTACAAAAATACAAGATTATTTATTTGATAGTTGAATTAAATCTTCAGTTTGAACTAAAATATGATTAGAACAGGTTAGAAAGATTTTAAGAAATACTTTTTATATGTGAATAATGAAATGGGGATGATTAGAAGTGAAAGGGAATCATAAACCTTTAATTTCAAAATTAGAATACTTGAAAGCTAATAATATTAAAAAACCTGTTGTTCATACTTATAAAAACAGAGTTTATAGATTAGCTTGAATAGTTAAAGATGAAAGTAAAATGAGTATGTGTTGATATACTAAAAAATGAAATATTTATTATCATCATTGAAAAAATAGTAAACATATTGTAAATATAAGTGAAAAACTATTGCTAAGTAAATTTTGAGAACATATTGAAGATTCTAAGTTAGATAGCTGAATTAAAAAAATTACTATTTGAATGCTTAAAGAAATGTATAATAATCTTATAGAAAAATCTGAATCAGAAAGTAATACTATAAAATCTAAAATAAAACATCTTGAAGTTAGAAAAGAATCTTTGGTTGATAGTTTTTTAGATAGAGATATAGAAAAGACTTTATATAAAAAAAAGTTACTTGATATTGAATTAGAAATAGAAGAATTATCTAAAAAATTACAACCTACTTCACAAATTAACATAAAAAGATTACAAAAGATAAAATATGGGAGCGAACTCTTTGTAAACCTTTATTGAAGCTATTCTAAGATTAACATAGAAGAAAAAGTAAATATTTTAAAATCATTCAGGAGCGAACTTTTAATAAACACTAAAAAAGAGCTACAATTAGCTGAAAATCGCTTACTGGAACTCTTAAAAAAAGTATGTTTTCATGTTTGGTACTCCCAAGGGGAATTGAACCCCTGTCTCAACCGTGAGAGGGTCGCGTCCTAGCCACTAGACGATGGGAGCAAATTACTAATAGCAAGTGATATTATAATAATTTTAATAAAAAAGCAATACAAAGTTGAATTTATAATTTAATTTTGTATTTTTTTAACTAAATTATTATTGAAAAAATAAAATAATATGATATAATATTTTTTATATATAGCAGAATAGAAGAA
Source organism: uncultured Candidatus Peribacteria bacterium (assembly GCA_964545685.1). GTDB lineage: Bacteria > Patescibacteriota > Gracilibacteria > BD1-5 > UBA6164 > CAZJHB01. The sequence goes on from CAZJHB010000003.1 coordinate 5,236, forward strand.
CAAAAGTTGGTTTATTTATTAAACTCCAAGAATGGAAATAGTTAAATATTCTAATGAATATAAATTAGATTTTATAAAACTTTTTTTATTATTTTGAGAGACAGTAGGACATAATGTTAAAGGAAAAAAATTGATTATAAAAAAATTAGAATCAAGATTGAAGAAAGATGCAAAAAATTTGTATTTGTGAATTGTTTGAAATGAAATAATATGATTTTTATGGTGAAATATTATAATAAAAGAAAATATTTTTAGTTCAAATAAAAAAATATGAAATATTTCATATTTTTTTATAAGAAAAGATATGCAACATAAGTGATACGCTACAAAATTAAAAAATTATTTTTTTAATGATTTAGAATCTTTATGAATAAGTAAAGTAAAATTAAAAGTAAATAAAAAAAATACATGAGCAATGAATATATATAAAAAATGGTTATTTAAAGAAAGTAATAAGTTAGAATTGATATTAAATAAATAATTTTCAGGTTTATAATATTAATAATAAAAAAAATATTCAATTTTAGTTGAATATTTTTTTTATTATTAAATCTTTTTTAATTAAGAAGCTAATTTTTCTCTTAATTCTTTTAAATCTATTCAGTGAATTTCAGTAGTAACACCAGTAGCTCTAGCTGTACCATCTACTATTTTCATAGCTCAAGCAAGATCATAAGCATTTAAATCAGGCATTTTTTCTTCAGCAATTTCTTTAACTTGATCAAAAGTTAAATTACCAACTTTATCTTTTTGAGGTACTCATGAACCTTTTTTGAGATTAAGTTTAGTTTTTATTAAAGTAGACATAGGAGGTTGTTTTACAACAAAATCAAATGTTCTATCTTCATAAACAGTAATAACAACAGGTAATTTAACCCCCATTTTATCTTTTGTTTGTTCGTTGAATCTAGATGTAAATTCTGGAATTGGTACTCAATATTGTCCTAGAGCAGGACCTACTGGAGGAGCTGGATTAGCTTGACCTCAGTTTATTTGCAATTTTATATATCATTTAATTTCTTTAGCCATTTTTATTACTATTATTTATAAATAAAAAATTCCTTTTTTGAAAATTAAAAAATTAAGTATTTGTTTTGTTTTCGGGAAAACTATACTTAAATTATAATTACTCCCAAGCTTGGGAGATTTCAGAAGCAAAAGTATTGTATAAAAAAATCAAATAAAATCAAATCTTTTTTGATTTTATTTAGTTTATTTATATACTTATTTAGAAATATTTCAATATAAAAGAAAAATGTTAAAATATTTAGATGAAAATTATGAATTAATAGATAATTTACTAAAAGATATTACTAAATTATGTTGTATTAAATGAAATAGTAAATGTAAAGCTTTAAGTGTGTATGATTTTGATGATACTCTTTATTCAAGAAAAGAACAATTAAAGGTTCCTTTATTAGCAAAAAATAGATGAGAAGCTTGAAATAAAGTAATATTAGAAAAAATGTGATGATATGAAAAATTTGTTGAAAGATTTTATAAAAAACAATGAATAACAGAAGAATTTGTTTATATATTAAAACAAAATTTAAAAAATAGAATAAATTTAATTCTAACAGCTTGAGATGAAGAACTTCAAAGATTAAAAGTAGAAAAAGTTTGACTTAATTTTTTAAATTCTATAAGTGTAAAAAAGAGTTTTTTGAAACCAATAGCTTTATTTCAATATATTTTATATGAATTGGAAGCAATTCCAGAAAAGATTGAAATATATGATGATAGAGTTCAATATTTTAATCAAAATGGTCAATTATTAGCGAATTTATTATGAGTAGAAATTAGAGTATGTAAAGTAGAATTAAATTGAAAAAAATTGGATAAAATAGAAGTATATAATTATTATCCAAAAGAAAACTTTGAAGAAAGTTTAGGACTTGAATTATTATATAAAAATATAAAAAGTAGTGAAAAAAATATTATCTGTAAAATGAAATATAATTAAATTTGATAAAAAAACGATAGAAAAAAAAATAGAAGATATACTTGCTTGTAGATTTGAAGATGAGAAAGAAATTGATTTATGAATGAATGATTTACATGATCCTTATTTGTTGGCTTGAATGGAAAAAGCTGTAAATAGAATAAAATTAGCTAAAAATCAAAATGAAAGAGTAGTTATATTTTGAGATTATGATGTAGATTGAGTAACTTCTACATCTATTTTAATGCATTTTCTTAAAACAATTTGAATGCAAGTAAGTTATAGATTACCTCATAGAGTAAAAGATTGATATTGACTTAAAAATTATTTTATAGATGAATTAAAAGAATTAGAGGTAAGTTTGATTATTACGGTAGATTGTTGATCAAAAGATATAGATGTTATAGATTATGCAAAAGATAAAGGTATAGATATAATAGTAACAGATCATCATGTTGTTCCTGAGTGTAAATTTGAAAGTGCTATAGCAGTAGTTAATCCTAAAAGAGCAGATTGTAAATATCCATATAAGAATCTTTCTTGAGCATGAGTAGCTTTTAAATTGGTATCTGCTTTGATTCAAGAATACTTTGATGAACAAAAGGCAAGACAATATTTGAAAGAAACAATAGATATTGCTGCTTTATGAACGGTTGCAGATTGTATGGAATTGACATGAGAAAATAGAATAATAGTTAGAGAGGGATTGAAGCAATTAAAAAATACACGTTCAAAATGAATAAAAAAATTGATAGAAAATAAAATAAATGAAGATTTTGATGCAGATGTATTTTCTTTTACTATTTGACCATTTTTAAATGCTGCTTGAAGAATGGATACTCCATATAAAGCTCTTAATTTGATATTAAACTCTTGAGTATCTTTAAATAATACAATAAGAGAAGTAGAAAAATTAAATGAACAAAGAAAATATTTGTCAAAGCAGTTTTTTATGGAAGCTGTAGATAAAGTTGATATTAATGATAATATTTTATTTTATATTTCTCCTGCAATAGAGCATTGAATTATATGAATAATTTCATGAAGATTAACAGAACAATTTTATAAGCCTTCAATAGTATTAAAGGATGAATGAGATAAACTTGTGGCTAGTTGTAGAAGTCCTGAATATTATTCTATAATAGATGTTTTGGATGAATTTAAAGATTATTTTGTTTATTATTGATGACATAAGCAAGCAGCTTGATTTACTATTGAAAAAGATAAATTTGCAGAATTTAAAACAAAATTGATAAATAAATTAAATAAAGAGGATTTTGCAAAATATAAAAAAATATTAGAAATTGATAAAGTGATTAGATTAAATGATTTATGATTTACATTTCTTAATAAAATGAATAAATATAAACCATTTTGAATCTGAAATAAAAAACCAGTTTTTTTGGTAGAAAATTTGAATTATACGAAAATTGATTTTATGTGAAAAACAAAAGATCATATAAGATTTACAACCAAAGAATGATTTAAAATAGTTTGATTTTTTATGTGAGATTACTATGAGCAAATAAGAAGAGCAACAAAAATAAATCTTATTTTTGATTTATCTGAAGATTATTGGATGGGGAATCGTAATTTGATGTTGAAGATTGTAGATTTGGTTTTGGAGTAGTGTACCACCTCTAACCATGATAAGACCTCACCCCAACCCTCTCCTTGTCAGGAGAGGGAGCTAGAACAAACCTCACCCCAACCCTCTCCTTGTCAGGAGAGGGAGTAGACCAATAAGATAAAACAAAATCTGTTGTCTCTTTTCCCGCTTAAGCGGGAAGAGAATTCAAGAGAGAGGTAAAAAGAGGTTAGACGTAATGTACGCAGGCCTGCGTACACTACGAATCTTATATTTTAATTAAAAACATTATGAAAAAAATAAGACATCATATTAATGAGAATCAAAAAGTTTATTATTGAATTTCTTTTTTTCTTTTGCTTTTTAGTGCTTTATTAATTTATTTAGATTATAATAATGCACAAAAAGTATATGATAGTATAAAAACTATTGATGAAGAAAAATTGATGATGGAATCAGCTCCGATTGTAACTGTATTGGATACTTTGAAGGAATTAGATTATATAACTGATGTTTCATTAACAAAATTTGTTAATAATGAAGTTAGTTTTGAACAATTAGATTATGTTCCTGAGGATCTAGTTTCTATATCATCTGATTATGTTTTTGATTCAAAATGATATTCTACATTGAGAACAAGTGCAAATGATTCATTGCAAAAACTAGCTGAGGATTTTTATTTAGAGTTTTGAAGAAAATTAACAGTTGTAAGTGCTTATAGATCTTATTCTTATCAAAAGGGGATAAAAGATAGAGGTTGTCCTGATAATCTTTGTGCAAAAGCTTGATATTCAGAACATCAAACATGATTTGCAGTAGATATTTTTGCTGCTAGTACTCAAGCAGATTGGGAGGCAAATCCTACTTATATGGAATATTTTGAGTGGTTTAAAAATAATGCATACAAATATTGATTTCATAATACTTATCAAAGAGGAGTAGATATTGATTGATACGAAATAGAACCATGGCATTGGAGATTTCTTTGAATAGATTTAGCTGAATATTTATGGGAAAATGATATGACTTTTGCTGAGTTTTATAAGGAGTTGAAAGGGTAATGTATTAAAAATATACAAAAAAAAGGTATGCTTTTTATGTGAAAAATATAAAAAAAGCATACCTTTTTTTGTGTTTTTAGTAAAAAATGTTATAATAATATTATAAAAATTATATTTTTAATTAATTTTATATGCTTTTTGTTAGAAATTATTATATAGATAAAATAAAAACATTTTTACCAAATAAAAATGCAATTATTTTAGTGGGAGCTAGACAAGTATGAAAAAGTTCTTTATTAAAAATATTAATAGAACAAAAAATTATAAAAAATGAATTATTGATATCTTGAGATGATTTCTATTTGGAGGATTTTACACCTAAAGCGTTTTTAGAATTTTTAAATTTTAAATATGATTTAATTAATAAAGATTATTTAATAATTGATGAAGCTCAAAAAATAAAAAATATTTGACTTATAATTAAATATTTAGTAGATAAAAATAAAGAAAGTGTTATTAATTTGAAAATAATTATATCATGAAGCTGAAGTTTAGAAATATTTAGATGAATTACTGATAGTTTAATATGAAGATATAATTTAATAAAAGTTCAACCTTTTTCTTTTAAGGAATATTTGGAATTTAATAATTTGAATTTGGATAATTTAGAAATAGATAATATAAATGTTAATATTTTTGAAGAAATTAAAAAATATTTTGATATATATTTAAAATTTTGATGATATCCAGATGTTGTAAAAGCAAAAACTTTTGATGATAAAAAAAATATATTTAAATGAATTTATGATGATTATTTATATAAAGATATTTGATTTTTATTAAAAGAAGATGAAAATATATATTTTGAAAAATTTTTAAAATTACTTGTTAGTAAAATTTGAACCTTAATTAAAGCAGAACAAATTATATCAGAACTTTGAATAAAGAAAAAGCTTTATGATAAATTTATCCAAATTTTAGAATCTAGTTTTCTATTTGATTTTGTATTACCATTTACTACAAATTATTGAAATGAAATTAAAAAAGCAAAAAAATGATATATGTTAGATATATGATTTGTTAATTATATTTTATGAATAAAAGAATACATTTGAGATTTTAAATGAAAAATAATAGAAAATTTTGTTTATACTGAATTATCTTTTTTAAAAAAAGATTTTGAAGAAATAAGATTTTGGCAGAATAAGAATTGAACTGAAGTTGATTTTGTATTAATTGATAATTTTGATAAAAAAATTTTACCAGTAGAAGTTAAAACTTGAGAAAAAGATATTATTCCACAATCTCTTTTAAGTTTTATATCAAAATATGAAAGCAATATTTCAAAAAGTATTATTACTTCATTTAATGTAAATAAGATAAGAAAAGAAAACAACAAAGAATTCTATTTTATTTCATATATTTTACTATTTCTTTATTTTTTAAAATAATAAAATATATGAAATTTTTCCCCTTTTCAAGGGGAACACCCGAAACGGAGTGGAGGGGAAGGGGTTACAACAAAAAAAGACCCTCTTTCGAGAGTCCTTTTTTATTTCAAATATTTTACTTATAATAAGAAATATTTATTAGTAAGGAATGTAAGAACTTGCATCTTCACAAATACCAGTTCCAATAGAGCTAGTACCCATAATTAAACCATCAGATTCAGAAGTAGTTAAACCTAATACACCACCAGTACTAGTAGCATTTGAATTAAGTATTATTGTCATACCATCAGTTGAAACACTTTTAATAGTTGTACCATTAACAGTATCACCAACTTTAAAATTACCACTATCAGTTAAACTATCTAAAGTAAATTTTTCATCACCATCAGAAAAAGTACCAGAGAAAGTAGTATTTGTTCTAGGATTGAAGTTACCAGTAACTTCAGCAACTTCTCCACCATCTTGTTCAATAGTAGCAGCTAATTCAAATGGACCACCAGATAAAGTTGTAGCACCAATAACGTAAGTATCACCAAATGGATCTTGGAATTCAGATGCTTTCATTTCTAAAGCTGTATAATTAACTTCACCAGCATTATATACTTCATCATCTAATCCACCACTACTAGCAGCACCAGCTAAAGCAACAGAAGTAGCATTATTATCGTTAGCGATAGCAGACATTACTGACATACCTCTTGTTAATTTTATATTTAAAGAACTAGAGATAGAAGATAAATCTTGTACTCTTTTAGAGTTTCTAGCTTCAGCTGAATACCCTTGTAAAGATATAAATGCTATTGTACCAAGGATTGCTAGTATAGTAATTACTACGATTAGTTCAACTAAAGTGAACGCACTTTTTGTATTTCTCATTGTTTAAGTTAGTTAGAAAATAAAATACAAAAAAATTTAAAATATTATCCTTAAAAAAAATACTAGAAGCTTATTTTTTTAAAAGACAAACTCATTTTATATAATTTTGTAACTAAAAGCAAATCTTTTGTTTTAAAAACCCCTTTGACATTACAAATTTTTTATTTGTATGGTATTTTTAAAAGTAAATTATGAAAAAGTCAAATAGTTAATTTTTTCTCATTAACAATGTTATATTTTTAAAAAAAAATATAGATAATAAATTATACTAAAAAAAGTAAAAAAATATGTTTAATTTAAACATATTTTTTTATTTTTGTAAAGCTTTTATATACTTTTTATATATATATTTAAATACTTTATATATACTATTTTTACATACCTCAAACAACTTCTCACATTTTGAAGAAGGGCATCATTATAGCAACTACTATTGTACCAACTAAAGCTCAGATTAGTACAATAATAATAGGTTCCATCATACTTGATAAGTTTCAAATATATCTTTTTAATTCTGTATTATAATTGTGTCATATCTTTTTTAGGGAACTAGATAAGCTTCAAGTTTCTTCTCAAGTACTTACGATATATGCAAATTCTTCAGCGAATAGTTTATTTAAGTATACACTTTCTTCATAATCTGCATTTAATCATAGAGATTTAGACATTGTTAATCATACCTCAACTTCATTTTTTATTCTTATCAGTTCTTTTTTATAAGCTAGATTTGGTACTACTTTACTAGAGGTTTTAATTGATTCTAAAAGTAATACTCAAGAATCAAGTAGAGTAGTAAATGATTTGATAAAATAAACAACATTAGAACGTTTTACTATAAATCAAAATATAGGTAATTTAGTATACAAATTAGCAAGTCATATTCTTCAAATATATGTTTTATTTATTATTTTAAAAGTAACTATTATTCATACAATAATTCATACAAGTTTTAACCAATCTCATATAATAAAATTAGATACATTTATAACCATTTGAGTTAAAGCAGGTAATTCACTTCATGCAGATTCAAAAGTATTTGCAATTCTAGGTACGATAAAAATCATCATAAAAGTTACCATCATAACAGTAAGAGTAAATAGTATCATAGGATATATCATTGCTCCTTTTACTTTTCATTTTAATTCTATATTTTCTATCAAATTTATATCAAGCTCATTTAATACATTTCAAAGTTGTCATGTTTTTTCTCAAACCCCAATAAGAGCAACAGTTAAAGAATCAAAAACTTTTGGATATTGTTGCATTGTTTCACTTATATTGATTCAGTGATTTATATTTTCTTTTATTTCACTTACAATTTTTTTAAGATAAGGATTTTTTATTTGTTTCATCAAGATATTTAATGCTCATTTTATATCAAGTCATGAATTTATAAATATAGAAAGTTTATTGATCAGTTGCCATAATTCTTTTTTTGATACACTATTAAATAGAGCGATTTCTACATTTAAAGAACTATGTCATCACCTTAATTTTTTATATTTTGCTGTTCTTGTCTTTTCTAAAAGTTTAACAAATTTATCATTGTTAAAATTTCAGTATCTATCATAAAATGTATATCAAAATCAAATCATATTTTTTTATTATTAATTTTTATTTTAAATTAAATATTTCAATCTTTTGAAATTATATTTTCTACTTCTTGTATTACAGTATTATAATCTCATTTTTTAGTTAACTCTTTTAATACATTATATTTACTAATCATTTTATTATTTTTTTGTTCTATCTTATATTCGTTTTCTTTTTCTATTGCTATTTTAAGATATTTATTAATTTTTGCATCTATAAATCATTCAGAAATATATCTTTTTGCTTCTTGTTTTAGTTTTAAAACTTCTCAAGTATAATATAAATTTTCAAGATTTTTTATAACTCTTTTTGTTTCTTTTTCTTTTTTTATAACTTCTAATTCTTCTTTTATTTCTTCTTTATTTTTTCATACTAATCTTTTTATATCTTTTTTTGCTAATCATTCTTTTAATGTTAAATCTTTTAAATAATTTGATTTATCATCTTGTACATCTTTATCAGAATTTCTTTTTAATATCAAAATACTTGCATCATCATCAAAACTAGATTTTTGTTTAAATGTTTTTATATCATTTATTATATATTCATATATTTTATTAATATCTTTAGAATAAGAAGCAATTCTTTGAAAGCTTTCCATTAATCTATTGATTCAATAAAATTCTCATTTTTCATTTTTATGTTCAATAATTCAATCACTATATGTTATTAGTATATCATTGTTATCTAATTCTATATGAGAAACTTTAACATTAGTAATACTTTTCATTATTCTTATTCAAGCTGCTAATCATCCAGGAATAATTTTTTCAACTTTGGCTTTTTTACTTTTATAAAGTAACATTGGTTCATGTCACATTCAAACAAAATTTATTATTCAAATATGTTTTTTTATAATTTCAAAAAATATTCAAGTAATAAAATTTCTGGATTTTAAATCTTGTTTTAATCAATTGTTTATTTTATAGATTAATTCATTTATTTTTTTGTTCTTTACATATTTATTAAATAATCTACTAAGAAGAGTAATAATAAATCAAGCTCTTATTCAATGTCAAGTTGCATCTCATAAGAAAAATACATATTTATCATCATTATCATATAGTCAAAAAGTATCTCATGAAATTTTATCAGCTCATAAAATTTTTCAATATAATTCATAACCTAATATATCATGATTTTTTATTTCTTTTATTAATCATTTATGCATATTTGCCAACTTTTGTTCAGCCATTCATTGTTTTACTTTTGAATCTTCTTCAATTAGCATATTTATTTCATCAAATAATTTCTTTCTTTTTGCTTTTTCTTTTAAAGTTTTATAGAAATCAAATTTTTCTTTTATTTTTTTAAATAAACTTTTTTTATTTTTTCTTTCTTCTTTTTTATTAAATTTTTCATTTCACACTTTCAAACTTTGTCAAATCAGATTCATTGCTTCTATTTTTGCACTATGTTTTATCTTTTTTTCTGTTATTTTTTTCTTTTTTTCTATGTTTTTTAATATATTTTTCTTTTGTTTATTAAAAAATTTTATAACAATTGTTTTATCTTTATTTTCATCTAAAAAGTTGTGTAATAAGTCAAGAGCTTCTTGATTTTTATTACTTCAACTTAAGGTTTTTAATTCATCTTTTATGATTTTAAATTTTACTTTAAATCTGATTTCTTCATCATTTTTTAAATATTTGTTTTCTTTTTTATTTAATTTTTCTTTTAATTTTTTTAATTCTTCTTGTTTTTTTGTATTATCATGAATTAGTTGATTTTTTATTTTTTCTGTTTCTTTAGATTTATCTGCTCTAAAAGTATTTAATAATCTTTCTAAAGATTCCTTTTCTTTATATTCAACTTCTTTTATTGCTTTTTTGGCTTTTTCCCATTCAGATAAAGTCATATAAACATTTATTGCCTTTAAAGCATCTTTGAATTCTTTTATATTTTTACTATCTACTTCTTTTTTCTTAAAAATATTAAAAAATCATTTTTCATTAGATTTTTTTCAAATTAAAGCATCTTGTTTTAATTTTTTTAATTCTAATATTTTGTTATTATAATGATTAAGTAAATCTTTAGTTCAACTTAGTTTAACTTGTTTATGAAATAAACTTCTTTCAATTTTTTCTGTTTTAGCAATTTCTTTTAAAGCTATATTAAAGTCTCATTCATCAATAAAAATTTTGATATCTTTTATTTTGCTATCAAAATTTTCATTATCTTTGTATTTTACTTTAAAAAGATTAAACATTTTTTTATTAGTTAATTATAGTATTTAAATTAATTTTAAGGCTTCTTCTATAGTTGTTTCTCATATTAGAGCTTTTAATAATGCATCTTGAACAATTGTAATCATTCAATGTTCTACAGCCTCTTTTTTTATTGCATTTGAACTTACTTTATTAAGAATTAATTCTTCTAAATAATCTTCAATAACTAGCACTTCATGAATACCTAATCTTCATCTGTATCAAGTATCACTACAATATTCACATCCGGTTCATTTATAAAATTTTAAATTTTCTAAAGTCTCTTTATCTACTATTGGTCTTAGGTAATCTTTTACTTTTTTTAATTTTGCTTCTGTTAATTTATCTTCTACTTGACATTTAGGGCATATTCTTTTTCATAATCTTTGTGATATTATCATTTTCATTGCTGAGGATAGTAAGAAAGGTTCTACTCACATATTAATAAGTCTTTGTATAGTTCATGATGCAGAATTGGTATGGATTGTAGATAATACCAAATGTCATGTTAACGCTGCTTCAACGGCTAATATTGCTGTTTCCTTGTCTCTGATTTCTCATACCATTATTATATCAGGATCTTGTCTTAGCATTGTTCTAAGTCATGTTGCAAATGAATATCAAATTTCTGGTTTTACTTGAGATTGATTTACATATTCTATATTATATTCAACTGGATCTTCTAGTGTTGATATATTAAATTCTAGAGGATTAAAACTTTTTAATATTCAAGAAAGAGTAGTAGTTTTTCATGAACCAGTTGGTCAAGCAACTAGTATTATTCAATATTTTGATTTTAGAGTTTCTTTTACCAATTTTACATTAATATCTATTAATCAAAGAGATTCAATATTTGTTAATGTTTCATCTTGTTTTAAGATTCTCATTACTATTTTTTCTCAATATTTTGTAGGTAGAGTAGAGAAACGAATATCAATATCTAAATTTTCTTTTTCATAATGATAAACTATTTTTCAGTCTTGAGGTTTTTTATTTTCATCAATTTTAACTTTTGCAAGTACTTTTAATCTTGTAATAATAGCACTTACATTTTCATTATGAATTTTATCGATTAGTAAAAAATCACCATCTTTACGAAATCTTATTAGTAAGAAGTGTTCAGTTGGTTCAACATGGATATCTGAGGCTCATACTTCAATAGAATTTTTAAACATATTCTCGATATAATCAACTGTATCTCAGATGTCTCTTTTTACTAGCATGTCATTTACTTGCTCCTTATTTAGCATAGTTTTATATTATCGTAAATAATTATATACATATAATAACATATAATTCTAAAAAAATTAAAAAAAATGTCTTGACAAAAATATTTTTGTATTTTTAATTTAAAAAAGACATTAGATTTTTTTATATCTAATGTCTTTTTTTTATTTAAATCTTTCTAGTAAAGCATCTTTTATTATATCTTTTTGTTTTAATTTTATTTCTTCATCAAGTACTTTATATATTTCTTCAAGAGTTATATATTCAATATTTTTGTATTTATATTCTTTTACTCAATCTAAACTTCTATATTCTATTGTAAAATCAAATCAAGAGTATTTAATTGTATCTTTTTTCCATTTTTGTTCTTCTACTAATTTATTATGTTCATTTTCAATTTCATTTCTTTTTTCATCAATTTTATCTTCATGTAGTATATTGAATATACTAGATTTAATGTTTTGTAAAGAAAAATCTTTAGGATTTAGGTAAAATAGAGTAGCAACTATTCATAATGTTATAACAATAAGTCATGTTACAAGTTTATAGTTTGTTTTTGGTAAGTTTTTTAATTTTTTTATTTTTTGTACTATTGAAACTTTTTCTTTTTTATAGTCTGTTTTATAATTAGAAAAAATTTCTTTTTGTTCTTCTGTTTGTTTTTCTTTTTTATCTTTTTCTGTTTTTTTATTTATTTCTTCTTGTTCGTCTTGTTTTTCTTTGAATTTCTTTTTATCTTTTTCTTTAGCTTTTAATAATGAATCTTGATTAAATTTTACTCTTTTTTTATTTTCATTAGTAATTTTTTCTACTTCTTTTTCTTCTTTTTCTTTAATATTTTCATCAGTAGTATTAACTAAAGGAGTTTTTTTGATTTCTTCTATTTTTTCACTTTTTAAAATAGAATCTTTATTAATTTTAATAGGAAGATCGTTTTTATTTAAAGTTCAAGAAATATTTTTTATTTCTTCGGTTGTTTTAGTAGCGGCTTTTTTATTATTTATTTCTGTTTTTCCTTGTGCTTTATCATTTTTATCTTTTAATATTGCACTTAAATTTATTTTTTTTCTTTCTCCCATATTTTTTATAAGTAAAAATCTAATGTATAACTAAATTATATCTTAAATAAAAAAATAAATCAAAAAAATACGGCTCTTTTTTTAAAAAAAAACATTTATTCATGAAAAAAGTGTTTTATAAATAACAAAAAATAAATATTTATTCATGAACTTGATTTTTTAATTTTTTATTGTTTAATTTATTTATTTACTATTTTTTTTGTATTTTTATTATTATTGTTATAATTATTTTTATATTTATATTTATTAGTAATAATGATTTTATGATAAAACCTTTACCTATTTCATGATTTTATGAAAATTTACCAGAACAACAGATAATAGAAGATAATTTTAAAGATATAATTAAAAAGAATTATTTATTATCATGATTTAATTCTGTTGATACACCAGTTGTAGAAAGATTAGAAATACTTATGTCTAAATGATGAGATGATAACGAAATTTATTGATTACATAGGGTAGCTTGAGAATCATTAGATGATGCATCTTTATGATTACGTTTTGATTTAACTGTTCCTCTTGCTAGATATGTAGCCCAATATGAATGAGTATTAGTTTTTCCTTTTAAAAGGTTTCAAATTGCAAAAGTTTATAGATGAGAGAGACCTCAAAAATGAAGATATAGAGAGTTTTATCAAGCTGATATAGATATTATTTGAAATAATAAATTGTCATTATTTGCAGATGTAGAGATTCTTTCAACTATTTATAATTCATTAAGAGAATTAAATTTTTGAGAATTTGTTATAAATATTAATAATAAAAAATTATTATCTGGTTTTTTAGAAAGTTTACAAATTGATAAAATAACTGAAACTATTTGAGTAATTGATAAAAAAGATAAAGTAAGATCTATAATTTCAATGCTAGAAGAATTATTTTTAAATCAAGAACAAATTGATTCAATTATGAAATTAATTGAAAAATCCAAAGATTCTGATGGAATTATTGATTATTTAAAAAATACATGAATAACTAATGAATTATTTTTAGAATGATTAAAAGAATTAGAATATGTTTATAAAAATTTATTAAATCTATGAATTGAAAGTAAATATTTAGTTATAAATCCTTCTATTTCAAGATGACTTAACTATTATACTTGAACAGTATTTGAAACATTTATAACTTGAGCTGAAAAATTATGAAGTATAAGTTCTGGTTGAAGATATGAAAATTTAGCTAGTAATTTTTCAAAAAATAATTTTCCATGAGTAGGTGGGAGTATTTGATTATCAAGATTGATTACTGTCTTAAATAGTTTATGAAAAATAGAAAATACTAAAAAGACTTTGACTCAAGTAATGCTTGTAAATATGGATGCTAATTTATTAAAAGATAATTTATCTATATTAAAAGATTTAAGAGATAAGTGAATTAATTGTGAATTGTATCTTGATAGTAATACAAAAATAGCAAAACAAATTAAATATGCTGATAATAAAAAAATTCCTTATGTTATAATTATGTGAGAAGATGAATTAAAAAAAGGAATAGTATTAATAAAAACTCTTGCTACTTGAGAGCAAGAGGAAATGACGGTAGAGGATTTAGTTGCTTTTATTACCTCACCCCAACCCTCTCCTTATCAGGAGAGGGGGTAGCCCAATTATATGTGGTAAGATGAATTTTGCTATACTTCCCACTTAAGCAGGAGGATTCAAGATAGGGGTAAAAAACTTTTTCTTTAAAAGTATAAAATTATTTTATAAAGAAAAAGTATATGAAAAAAATACCAACAATAATAAAAAATGCTTCAAGAAGACTTAGACAAACTATGACTTGTTCTGAAAAAATATTATGGAGTAAGTTAAAATCTAGAAAATTTTATAATGTAAAATTTTTGAGACAACTTCCAATCTATGTGTATACAGAAAATTCATGATTAGATAGATATGTTATACCTGATTTTATATGTAGGGAATATAAAGTAATTATAGAATTAGATTGAAATATTCATGAGGAAAAAGAAATTTATAAATTAGATAGATATAAAGAATTTATACTTAATAATTTATGATATAAAATATTAAGATTTAAAAATGATGATATAATTAACAATATTAATTTTTCATTGATAAAAATTAAAAAAATATTAATAACGAAAAAATTAATTTTATTTAAATATAATATTAAAGATTAATATATATGAACAAAATAAAACGACCTCTGTCATCTCTTTCCCCTGATAAGGGGAGAGAATTCAAGAGAGAGGTAAAAAATCCTACTATTGTAGGATTTTTTTTACTCAACACATCAAGTATTAACTAATGCTCAAGTTTCAGATACTATTTGATATTCAAAAGAAGTATTACTTAAAGGTATTATTAATTTTCAAGCTTCTTCAATTTCTGTACAATTTCTAAAATCAGAATTTTGCCAAAATAAATCGTTGTTTTCTACTTCTGTTAATAAAGTATCAAAATTTGTTCAGTCATTATAAGGAATATATGGCGGAGTAAATGTGTAAGGTAAATTATGGTCTTGTCAATTATATATAAATAATTTTCTGTGGATATCTCAATTAGTAGTTCAGCTCATTACTTCAACATCAGAACTTTCAGTAGCTCATGTAGCAATTAATATAGTAGGTAAAATATTTTTAGAAATACTTTTGTAATTTCAACTTACAAATGCTGTATTAACTTTGTTATTTTCTAGAGTTCAAGCTATTAAAAATTCTTGTTTACTATTTGTTACTGAAAAAGAGTAATATAATCATGTTTTTGGATCTAAAGGTAACTTATCTAAACTATCAATACGAACATTTTGATTTATAAATCATTGTAAGGCTACAGTAGTTCCACTATATGTTATATTAAAGTAATTTCAAGGGTATCAATAATTTGATCTGTTTTGTTTGTATAAATTCAAGGCAGAATTAATTTGTCATATATCAGATTTTCTTTGAGTATCTCTTGCCGTAGCAATATGAGATATATATTGTACAAATCATATTGTACTTAATATCACGATAATCATCATTACTATTATAAGTTCAACGAATGTAAATGCTTGTTTACCTATGTGGAATTTATTTAGGTTTGAATTTTTTATTTTCATAGTAAGTTAGGTTAATTAATTATTATATTTTTTTATCTCAGTTGTTATTGTATTGTATATTACATTTTCGTCAATATTTATCCATTTTTCTTTAAAATAATTGTTTAATCATCTAATTTCTTCATCACTCAAACAAGAATTCCATACTATAAATTCTCAAATTCAACCTCATTGAAAATGATTTATATAATTTGATGTTGAAATTGGAGAATCTCAATATAATCTATAACTGTTATGGTATGTAGCTCATAATCAAATAAGTCAAGCATGTTCATCTTGTGCTTCTATATTGTTAAGTTCAGAAGCTAATTCTCAATTTAAGTAAATTTTTATTTTATTGTAAGCAGTATTTACATTTGTACTATCTTGAGTAAAAGTTAAAAAGTAATCAGTGTTTGGTAATAATGTTCATAAATCAGTATATAAATATTGTGTTCAAGCATCCCAACTATCATTCCATAATCCAAAAAATAAATTATTATTTTCTATTTGTATTGCATATCATATATGGTCATCTCATTGTTCATATAAGTTTTGAAATGTATTTACATCTTCTCATGTTTTAAATATTATAGCAAAAGATTTTTCATCCCATGTTATTACATTTCATACATCTCAATCATCATTTAAGGTAGCAGAATTATCTATAGAAAAAGCTTTATTTCATTCAAAAACAATATAAGGATTATTTAAAAGTCAATTACTAAAAAATATAGGTCTATTTGTAGGATTAGTTTGTAATCAATCATTTCCATTTCAACTTAAATCTGTCCAAAGAGATATTTCAGCTCAATTAGATATTCCAGCATTATTAAGTCAATTAATATTATGAGAGTCAAAATGTAGAACTAAATTATTTAAGTCATTAGGAGCACTTTTAAATTTTAAAATATCATTTTGTTTTGTATATATTCTTTCAAATTTTTCTAATTCATAATTATCTTTATTTATATTTTCTCAGTATTTATTAATGTAAGCATAACCTGAGTTTGTACTTCAAGTATAAATTATATATTCTTTATTTTCTGTATTTTTGTATAAATAAAAATTTTCATTTTCTGAAATATTAGATGTATCAATTTTTCTAGCTAAATTTTCTCAATTTATATTTAATATATATTCATAAATATTATCATTAAATTTTCAACTTATTTTTTTATTATAATTTACTAAATTAATAATTCATACTAAAATTAATGATAATATAAAAACTCAAATTATTATTCAAACCAAACTATCAGCCTTTTTACTTTTTATCATTTGCAAAAAAATATAAATTAATATAATTATAAATATTATTATAATAATTTTTTATTGATAGTGAAATTTTTAAAAGAAAAAAATCTTAAAAAACAGGCTTTTACATTAGTTGAGCTTCTTATTGCTATGTTTATTAGTAGTATAATCTTTTTTATAATGTTTACTTTTATTATAGATAATTTGAGTGAAATACATGAATCTGATCAAAAAACTTCATTGTTAAGTGAAGTGCTTTCTTTTAGGGATACTTTGGATAAAAACATAAAAACATGATATTCTGATATGTCAAAAATTTCAGATAATAATTTTAATGTTTTGATTTTAAAAGATTTAAATTGAGAAAAGGGGATTATGTATTGAGTAGTAGATGCTAATACAAATAGATTAGCTAGTGATTATTTATATTGAAAAAATCAAATATGATATAGATTACTTAGTCAAACAGAAATTAATAATATAGAGGCAGATTTAGATGTTATTTATGATTTTTATTTTTTTCAAGATAAAATTTATAATTCTATGTATGTTAAAGATTTTTTAGTTAATTTTTATAATTCATGAGCTGTATTAGATTTAGATGTATCATTATTTGGCGCAGTTAATGAAAGTATGATATGAGAATCTTTTACTTGAGGTTATTTAGATAATAGTGATGTTTTAGATTTTAATTTTGTTTTTTAATGAAAATTGGTAATAAAAAAGCTAGTACATTTGTTTATATATTAATATTGATTAATCTTGCATTTATTTTATCAGTTGTTATTATGAATAATTCATATATTTTAAATAATAAAATGAATGTATGATTTGGTAATAAAAATTTATTTTCTAATATTCAAAATAAATGAGAAATAGCTATAAATTCAGTTAAATTCTATAATTCAAATTGAAATGGTTTTGATGATTCTTTTTCATGTCCTCAAAGTATTACAATGAGTGGAACATTTAGTACTTGATCATTAAAAGAAACTTGAATTAATACTTCGTGATTTTTTGAAAATTGAAGTATTTGATGTATCTGAACTTATAATTGAAATGAGTTTAAAATTTATTTAAATAAGGATAATTTAACATTTAATCAAGCTAAATATGAATGAGAATATTTAGAAATAACAAATCCTTCAACTTATTATTGGGAAACAGAAAGTACTTTTTCAGATTCTGATTTAACTTTAATGTATTTTGATGATACTTGAACTCATTGATGAGATAATGTAGATGATGATTTTAATAGTGATGATTATATGGTTACTTCTTCTTCTTGAGTATATTATTTAAGTTGATATCAAGATGATGATGTTATTCCTAGATTAACTTATTTTGGAAATGTTTGATCAGGTGATAATTTATATAATATTTATTGGAGTAATTCAAAAATTAATGAAGTAATTGATGAAAATACAAATAATTTAGATTCTTTAAATATGAAAGCTGGAGACGTTGAAAATGCATATTTATACTTAGATTTAGCTTCTTCTGGAAATTATTTATATGATTTAAAAGTAGTTGAATTTAATAAAGATTCTTATGATTTAGATTATAGTTTATATACAGTTTGAGCTTATAATTGAAAAAATTTAGATGAAAAAGAATGATATATTCAAAAAGTAATTAAGGCTACATCATTATCAAAAAATATTACTTGAAATGAATTTGTATTTGATTTAAAAAATAAAGATTATGCAGTTTTTATTTCAAATAGTAGTGATGAAGATTTAAGTTACAAATTAAGAGCAGAGACTGCTTCTTGAACTTGAATTTATATTAATCCAATAAATGATTCATTGTCATGAACAATAGAAGTTTTAGTTAATGATTTGATTTACTCAATTAATTGAAATTATATTTGAGATCATTTTAAAATAACTTGAGAGAAATAAAAGTCTTATAAGCCCTCACCCCAACCCTCTCCCTTAGGGGAGAGGGAGTAAAACACTATTTATTTACAAATAAATGACTTTACTTTAAAACAATTTCTTATATAATCTAGCAAATTTTTTTATTTTATAATTTTTAATATGAATCCTTTACAGATAATTTGATTTATTTTTTTATTTATTTGAAGTGCATTTTTTTCAGGAACAGAGCTTGCTTTAATGAGTATTCCTACACATAAATTAAATTCACTTACAAAAAGTAAGAAATATTGATCTAAAGCTTTAAAAGAAATAAAACATAATAACGATAGATTACTTATAACTATACTTATTTGAAATAATCTTGTAAATGTTTATACTGCTGCTTTAGCTACTTCAATAGCAATATCAATGTGAGTAAGTATGTGAATTCCACAAGCTACTGTAATATGAATAGCAACTTGAATTGTTACTTTTTTACTTTTACTTTTTTGAGAAATTATACCAAAAAGTTTTGCAACAAAAAATTCAACAAAAATAGCTTTATTAGTTGCTCCTATTTATAAAGTATTGATGTTTTTATTATATCCTGTAATAATTATTATTGAAATAATTATAAAAGTATTTTCTGGTTCTAAAAAAATGGAAGATATTACAGAAGAAGAGATTGAAAGTTTTATTGATATGTGAAGAAGAGCAGGTAGTCTTGAAAAAGAAGAACATGAAAAAATAAAAAATATATTAGAATTTTGAGATATTTTGGTAGAAGAAATAATGATTCCTAGAGTAAAAATAGAAGCATTATCTATAGATTCTACTGTTTGAGACGCCCTAGATTTTTACATTAAACATACACATTCTAGAATTCCTTTATATAACAAAACAATAGATAAAATTGAATCCTTCTTAACAATAAGAGATATAATAAATGAGAATAGGGATAGATGTTTAAAAGAACTTAAATTATCAAATGTATTAAGAGTTCCTTTTAATCAACCAATTGATATTTTATTAAAAACTTTTCAAATAAAAAGAAAACATTTAGCAATAGCTATTGATGAATATTGATGAGTAGCTTGACTTATTACTTTGGAAGATGTTTTAGAAGAAATTTTTTGAGAAATTAGAGATGAAACAGATAAAGAAGTTGATGAAATAAAAAAGATTTCAAATGATAATTATATTGTTGAATCAGAAGTTTTATTTGAAGATATTTTAGAAATACTTTGATTAAAATTTGAAAATATATGATTAGATAAAAAAGAGTTTTCTTGAGAAACTTTGAGTTATATTATTACTCATACTTTAGAAAGATTTCCTGATGTAGAAGAGGTAATTAATTTTGATATCTTATTAGATGGTAGTTTTAAATGAAATGTTGAATTTACAGTTATTGATATATTAAATTGAAAAATAGGAAAGGTAGAGGTTAAAAAGAATTTAGAGTAACCCCTTCCCCTTCACTTCGTTTCGGGTATTCCCCTTGAAAAGGGGAAAAATTAGTTGAGATAAAAAAATAACCCCTTCCCCTCGTACCTCGGGTGTTCCCCTTAAAAAGGGGAAAAAATAAGAAGAAAACTTTGATTTTAAAATCAAAGTTCTTTTTTTATTTGTTTTCTTTTGTCATTGTTGTGAAATTTTAACATATTATTGTTGATGATTATTCCATAGGGTTTTCATATTTTTTCATATGTTCTTAAAGATTTTTTTTCAAATATATTTTTTAATATTTTATCTATATAATCAAGAAATTTTGAATTTTTCCCCTTCTCAAGGGGAACACCCGAGGTACGAGGGGAAGGGGTTATATATTTCCTATTATCTTCAATAATATCTCTATACTCACTAAAATCAGCCCAATTTTCATTGATTTTTATAAATTTATCATAAGTATTATTGTAATCAAGAACTGGTTTTAAATATATTATCCAAAAATATAAATAAATATCATTTTCTAGTGCAAAATCTCAGAAATTTAATCAATTTTCAGTAGCAAAAAAGCTTAAACAAAATCTTCAAGCATGGTGTTTTGAATTTTTTCTTACTCATAAAATTTGAAATATTAAGGTAACAAGTATTCTTACAAGCCACATTCTATTCTTTTTTGTAATAATAAATAGATCAATATCAGAGCTTTTATTAGCACTATTCATTGAAATACTATTTCAAACTCATACCATCAAAAGTCATGGAATCCATTTAATAAACCTAAGATATTTATAGGTTTTTTTATAAAAGTTGTTCACAATTTTTGAACTTTTTTTATTGTTTTTTAACAATTGTTGAAAATTTGTTAAATCTTTTTTTGTGAATTGTTGTTTCATATATATGGATTTAGTGTATAATACTCTCAAGAACAACCTTACCTCTCTTTTTCGCTAAAGCTACAAAGAGCAGGCAACCCTCTCCTTCTCAGGAGAGGGAGTAGACCAATATTATTATAAAAAAATAATTTTATTTTACTAATTTTGTTATATAATAGTGTAAAGATTCATAGATTAACTTTTTATTTAATAACTAACTACTTATGAAATATATTTGTACTAGTTGTAATTATATTTTTGATGAGCATATAGATGATGCTGAGGATTCTATTGCTGAAGTAAATAATGATACAAAGTGTCCAGCTTGTGGAGAATATGATACTTTTCAGTGAATAAAGGAAGAGGTTAATTATGCTAAGGATCTGGATAATTTGGAATTACATGAAATTGAGCATATTCCTCAAATTAAAGTTGTAGATGAAGAAAACCATATAATAAGTGTTTGGGTTTGACAAGAAAATCATCCAATGGAAACAGAACATAGGCTTTATTCTATTTCTCTTTATGATGAATATTGAGATTTGGTTATTGAGGAGTTTTTACCTAAAGAGGCAGATCCAGAAGTAGAATTTGATGTGTATGATTTGGATGAATATGAGATTAGGGTAAAGTGTAATATTCATGGTGTTTGGGGTAGGAAGGTTGTGAAGTAGGGGGAGCTCATAGTTGATTTGGGATAAGTAAATTAGGAATGGTAAAATAGAAAAAATAAATATTAAATAAAAAAGAGATTAAAAAAGCTTTTAAATCTCTAAAAATTATCATCCCGCTTTAGCGGGAATCGGTGGGAATGCCCCAAAAATTGTCTACCAGTATTTTTGTTATACTGGTTTCATTGTAAGCACATATGTCTTACTAAAGTAAATATATTATATTTATTTTTTTAGATAAAATCAATTTTTTTTTGAAAATTATAGAATCTATGATAATTTATTGGACTTTTTAATAGAAATTAATATACTTTGTATATAAATTATAATTTTAATATTTATGTCAGAAATTGTATTACAGAATATTAGCTTAGCTGAAAAATTTGGGGTAAGTTTTCAGGTAGTTCAATCTTGGTTTAAAAGAAAAAAGTAACTTAATAAAAAAATGCAGATAATAAAAGATAATTTACAAGAGCTTTTTATAGAATTAATAAAAAACTCTAAAGAAAAAATTTATTTATCTTCTCCTTTTATAAAAGAAAATATTGCAAAATTAATTGTGGAAAATAAAAGAGATTGAGTTGATTGTAAAATTTTAACTAAATTTACTTTACCAAATATAAGAGCTTGATGATTGGATATTGAAGCAATTAAATATTTAAATTGAAAAGATTTTTCAGTAAAAAATATTTCAAATTTACATGCAAAAATTTTTATTTTTGATGATAAAATTATAATTACATCAGCAAATTTAACAAATTGATGATTTTTTAAAAATTTAGAATATTGAGTTTTGCTTCAAAATAATTTAGAAATTGAAAAAGATTTTTTGAATTTTTATTTTGATAAAAATTATAATTTAATTGAAGAAAAACATATTTTAAAAATTATTGAAATTATTTCTAAACTTCCTAAAATTGATAAAAAAAAGCAAGATTTAAGTTTAGATGAAAATGATATTTTTCTAGAAGATATTAGTTTAGTAAAAGATAATTTGTCAAAGTGAAATTTATTAACGTATGAATGTATAAATAAAATTTGAAAAGATATTTTTAAAACAGAAGATATTTATAAATTTGAAAATCTTTTTAATTGAGAAACACCAAAAAATACAATTAGAAGAAATTTACAAGAATTAAGAGATAATTGATTATTAGAATTTGTTGAAAGATGAGTTTATAAAAAATTATGGTTATAATATAAATAATAATAATAAAAAAATTAGAAAAAGAAATAAAAAAATTATATATAGAATATTCTAAATTATATAAAATTGAATTAATCGAAAGTACAAAAATTCTTGAATATTGAGAGAATGAATTTTTTTGAGGTAAAAAAGAAGCATTTGAAGAGGTATTGCTAATATTAAAGAAATATAAAATTTAATGCACGAACATTTATTCATTTTCAAGAAAAATTAATATATTTTTAGTATAAAAAGTATTTAATTATAGATTTTTCCCCTTTTCAAGGGGAATACCCGAGGTACGAGGGGAAGGGGTTAAAACT
>CAZJHB010000004.1:0-27012 GCA_964545685.1 uncultured Candidatus Peribacteria bacterium
AAAAAGCCACCTGCTTTGCTGGATATTCCTTTTCATCAAGCTTTAAGTCATTTTTTATAATATGTTTCAAAACTGACATTTTATCAGATTCATCATATATAACAAAATCTTTTTTCAAGCCAATTTTTTCAGTTATTTCATTATAATATTTATTTTTACTTGGATCTAAACAATTTTTTAAAAAAAATATTCAAATACTATGAAAAGTTCAAATTAATGGAAAATTTCATCATACATATATATTTCTAGGAGGATTAATATTTAGCATTTTAGCAACTCTTTCTCTCATTTCTTTAGCTGCTTTGTTTGTAAAAGTTACCATTAAAATACTAGATGGAGTTATGTTTTTTTCTCTTATCATATACTCTACCCTAGCTACTAATGTTGCTGTTTTTCAACTACCTGCTCATGCTATTATAAGTAAGGGTCATTCTATTTTATTTCTAGCTTCTGCTTGTTTTGGGTTTAATTGCATTTAATTTTTATTTTAAATTTTAAGACTATTTTAGTATATTAAAATATATTTTTTTTCAAGATTTTAAATTAAAATATATAGAAATAATATTATTTATTGTGTATTATTAAAAATATCTAATATATATTTTTAATAATACACAATAAAAAACATTTTTTAAAAAAAATACAAACTAAAATCCCGACTTGCAAAAGCAAGTCAGGATTTTAATAAATTGTTCTTCTAAGACCAATCAAAACCTCAGTTAAGACTGACTTAAGAATAACTAATCGTCGTATGCACCTACCCCGGATGTAATATATGGTAAACCGGAGTTCACCCAGCCTGAATCTGGTACATCACGGTAGCCTTCCGGCGTTTTTTGTCCTTGGAAACCGTTCAGCATGTTAAAAACATTAGTGAAGCCGGCTGCTTCCAATGCGAGGGATGCGTCAACGGATCTCTTACCGGATCTACACATCAGAATCAACGTGGTATTGGGAGCAAATACTTCCTGTACGTCTGAAACGAAAGTTGGATTTACTATCAGTACGCCTTTGACGTCTTTCTTCCAGGAAATATTGACTACTTTGCCGTCCAAATCAGCACCTTCGCCGATTTTGTTCTCACCAGGGTGTCCAATCCAGGTCCATTCGGCATCGGTTCTCACATCAATGATATATGCGTCTCCCGTTGCCATTGTATAGGCCGTTACGGGGATAATGTCATCATAGGCGTAAGCTGGCTGAAAACCAATAATTGCAAACAGTGCGATAAACATTACAGTAAAAAGTGTTTTCTTCATTTTGTTAAAACTCCTTGTTTTTTTGAATTAAGGATATAAAATCCCAATTCGTTTAAAAAAATTAAAATGTAAATCTTAAAATGTTGCGAAAAGAATTTTATAAACTTTTTTTTAAAAGTCAATTTTTTTTTATTTTTATATAAAATATAGTAAAAAAACTCATTTAAATTTAAAAATTATTATTAATAATAACAAATACAACAAGCTTGTTAAAAAAAAGCGATATATTAGAATAATAAATTTTGTTTATCATCAATAATCTTCTGTTCTTTTATATATCAATCTTCTAACTCTTTTAAATTTTTTATTAAATAATTATTGAAATATAGAATTTCTAATAAATTATTTGATTTTACATTTATTTCATATCAAATGACTTCTCAAGATTCTTCATCATATAAATCTATACTATTTTTTTCATATATATTAGATTTTATTTGATTTAAATTTGTTATAAATTTTCATATATAATCTATTCTATATTCATAACTTTTATTTTTTAATTTTTTTTCTATAAATAAAATAGTATCTTCTGCATAATTAATTATTTCTTTAGTATCAAGTCATTTTTTTTCAATTATAATTCAATCTAAAATTTTTCTTCAAGGTCAAATAATATATTTACTATTATATATCATTGCACTTGAATATCATGCATCAAGATTTATAGCATTATAACAACCAATTTTAATTAATTGTTCAGGTAAATCTTTTAAATATATATTACTAACAAATCAATTAAATATATATTTATTTTCTTTATCACTGCATATAAAATTTCTTTGTCATTTTAATTCCATTTTATAATCAATTAGTCATAAATCTACATAATCTTCATATTTACTTTCTCATTCAAGTAATAAAAGTGGAAAATTAGCTAATCAATAATAAATTTTATGCTCATCAGTTTTATTAATATAATCTGTTTGAAATAAAAATGGATTATTATTTTCGTCAACTGCAAAAACAACTCTCTCTTGAGTAGAAGTTGTAGATCCTATTTTTTCTCAATTTATAAATCTTTCATTTTTTGTAAAATCTTTTCAACCACATTCCTTATAATCAGCTGGACAGAAATATACACCATTAATAGCTGAAACTCAATTATTATTTTCCATTAATTCTCTTAAAGATGTAGCAGAATAATCTTTATTTACTCAAATTTTAAAAATATATTCATCTGAAGTAGTATCATATTTTAAATAACGAAATCTATATCAATCAACGATTTTATCTATATAATTATTACAATATGAATAATTATATAATCATAAAAATATAAATAATATTATAATCCCCTTTTTTAGCATATTGAATTTATTTAAATAATATTTCATTTATTTTACATAAAATATATAAAAAGAAAATATAAAATAAAAAAATCTATTTTATAAAATAGATTTTTTTATTTTAATTCAAAATTAATCTTTAAGACATCTAACTGATAGTCCAAAATCGTGATTGATTGAATTACGATGTGTTAAAGAGTCTGAGCTTGTTAATAATCTAATATATGCTTCATCATTATTTGCTGTATTACTCCATAAATAAGTCATATTACCACGTAATCAGAAACTTGTACCATCTTCAAGACGATAACCTGCTAAAGGTAATTTTAATGCATTAGCCAAATTATTTGTATCATCAAACATTTCTGTATTACTATGAGAAGCCCATCATAATCAAATACAATATAATCATTCACAATCTACTCATCAATTTAAATTTGTTATTACTGTATTTAATTCTTCATCACTTGGTACATGCCGTCAATTAGGACAAGCACTATTTGAATTATTCCAAGTATATAATTTTCACCATATTGTATTATATTCAACATCTCAATAATTATTTATTCAATCTGGACATTGTAAATTAAAGAAATTTTTTGCACTTGTATTACTTAACATATTTGTAATTCATGCATTACAATTACCTTCTTCAATATTATTTATTAATGAATAAGTGTAACAACTTGATACATTTCAATTATAATTAGTTGTTCATATATTTATATCTGTTTGTCACCATTCAAATCAATTTCAAAGTGTAGAATTACATCAAGCCCAAGTTTGTTCTCAAATTGTAATATCATTAATTTTACAATTTGAATCTAATGCTCTCCATCATGATAATTCTTCTGGTGCACTACTTAAATTTGTATCTATTATTTTATTTAATAATACTGAATCTACAAAATCTATCATTTGTTGTTCAGTAGATAAAGTTAATAAATTAACATATGTTGTATTATTTAATTGTATTCATATATAAGCATCTTGTAAAGCAGTTACAAAATCAATTTTTTCTTGATCAGTAGAATTATTAGTAATTATTCATTCATATACAGATAAATTTATATCTAATCATCAAGTTGATACTCATGGTAAATTATTTCATGATGTAGTAATTTGTGATTTTAAATAAGATAAATTTTCTAATAATTCAATAGTACCTGTTAATATTTCTGAATTTATTATACTAGGAACTGGTATGTAATAAGTTGGTGTTTTAATATATAATCAATTATAATCACCATCTATTTTAGGATAAGTTTGATTATTTGCATTAGTATTTAGTATTAATGAAGAATTAGATGTAAATAAATTTGTTTCATAAATAGCTAATATTTCATATTCTGATTGATTATAAGTAGTAGAAAAAATATATTCTTCTTCTGTTAAAGGATCAACAGGTTTTTTATTTATAATATCAGATAAATTTGTTTTTACTTGATCTCAAAATGTTCATTGTTTCCAAACTGTTTCTCATGAATAAGTAACTGTAAAATAATTATCTGCCGAAGGATATTGTCAAGTATTTATACTAAATATTTCTAAACTTTTCTTTATATTACGAATATCTGATAATCTTTTTGTATCTCTTGCTTGTTTACTATGTCATTGAAGAGAAGTAAAAGCAATTGTTCATAATATTGAAAGTATAGTTAATACTACTACTAATTCTACGATGGTAAAAGCTAACTTAATTGGTTTAGCTTTAGTTAATTTATTGTTAAAATTATTTTTTTTAGTTATTAGTTTTTGTTGATTTTTCATAATATTTATATTAAAATTAAATTATATTCTAAAAATAGAATTTATTATAAATTATTACATTAATTTCAATTATCAATTTATTTTTGAGCATAAAAAAAAACAATATTTTACTATTTTGGCACATTTTTAAATAATAAAACATTTACTTTTAAATATTTTTATTTTATTTTTTTATTAAATTGAGGTGGATTTATATTTCCCAAAAAATTATTGTTTTAAATTTCTCTCAAAATCTTCTATTTTTTTATTTTTTCATATATATTTTTCCACTATATTTATATTTTTTTATAATAGGGTTTTTATTTTTTTTCGCATATTAAAAGGATTAAAAGTTAATGTGCGTCGCATTCTATAAAAAAATATTTTTTTGTCAAATTTTTTTTTATTTTCATTTTTTTAAATAATTTTTTTTTAAAATTCAATTTTTTATTGCAATTTTTTTCTTTTTCGATAATATCATCGCACTTTATAAAAATAATAAAAATAAATGCAAAAACCTTGATTAAAAAAGAATGATATATTGAAAAATATTACAGTTGAAAAACTAGTTTTTTGAGGTAAGTGATTTGCAAGATTAAAACATTCTAATCCAGATTTAGATAATAGAGTTATTTTTATAACTGGATGATCGATTCCATGAAGTATTGTAAATCTTAGAGTGTTAAAAAAGAAAAAAGATTTTATAGAAACTCAAATTGTTGAAATTATTAAAAAATCATCTATTGAAAAAAAACATCCTATTAATAAATATTGAATGTCATGAGGTTGGAAATGGATAAATATATCTTATGATGAACAATTAAAAATTAAACAAGAACAAGTTAAAGAAGCATTATTCCATTTAAAAAAGTACCAAAATAACATTGAAAATTTCTTTTTACCAATAATGAGTTCTCCAATAATAGATTGATATAGAAATAAAATTGAATTTAGTTTTGGTAAATTTATAAGCTGAAAATTATGAGTAGAACAACATTTTAATGTTTGATTTCATAAGCAATGAGAATATTCTAAAGTAGAAGATTTTGATTGATGTCCTTTGATAGATGATTTTCAAAATGAATTATATTTAGAAATTAAATGATTTTGTAAACAGACCTGATTACCTGTATATGATTCTATGAGAAATGAAGGTTTTTTTAGGCATTTACTTATTAGAAAAACTCATTTCACTAATCAAACTATGATAATTTTTTGATTTAATCCATTATTTTTAAAAGAAAATGATTTAAAAATAGAATTAGATAAAATAAAAAAATTTTTAAATAAATTAGCTAATAAATATAATAATATTACTTCTATTTATTTGTCTCATAACTCAAATAAAGCTGATATTGCTATTTGAAATTTAGAACTTATATATTGAAATAAAATTATTCAAGAAGAGTTATTGTGATTAAAATTCAATATTTCTCCTAAAAGTTTTTTTCAAACTAATTCAACAGGTGCTGAAAAACTTTATTCTACTGTATTAGATTTTGCATATAAAGATAATTTAAAAAACTTTAAAGTTTTAGATTTATATGCATGAACTTGAACTATATGAATGATTTTTGCTAAAATTTGAGCAAAAGAAGTAATTTCTGTAGAATTAGTAGAACAAGCATCTAAAAATTGAGAAGAAAATGCTAAGCTTAATTGATTAAATAATATTGATTTTGAATGTTCAAAAGTTGAAGATTTTTTATGAGATTATTTGAATAATAAGTCTTGAAAAGCAGATTTATTGATAATTGATCCACCAAGAGCCTGAATGCATCCTAATACTCTTCCTAATATTATAAAGTTTTGAGTTAAACAAATGATATATGTAAGTTGTAATCCTTCAACTCTAGCTAGAGATTTATGATATATATTAATTAATTCTGATTATAAAATAGAAAAGATTCAAGCTATGGATATGTTTCCTCATACACATCATATTGAAACTGTTGTAAGTTTAGTAAAATAAAAAATGTAAATAATTTTAATTTGCAATAAAATTAAATAAATGATAAAATAATTAATAGTTAATTTATCACTTTTTATATTTATGAATTCTAAAGAAATATTTAATAAAATTTTTAATAAACAAAATTTGAAATGATATTCAGATATTCATATTAATTCATGACAAAAGCCTCTAATTAGAAATAAAAATTGAGATATAGTAATATATGATGATTCAATTGAAAAATTAAATAATGAAATAATTAAAGATATTATTGAATTATTAACAAATAAAGAAAAATTAGCATTATTTGAAAAAAATTTTGAATTAGATAGTTCATATTCTTTTGATAATTGAATTAGATATAGAATTAATTGTTATATTGCAAATAATTGATATAATATCGCTCTTAGATTAATTCCTAATGAGATACCTGATTTAGAATCATTAGGTTTATGAGATCAAATAAAAGAAATGTGTAAAAAAGGTAAGTGATTAATATTAGTTACATGACCAACTGGTTCAGGTAAATCTACAAATTTAGCAGCAATGATTGACTATATAAATTCAAATTATAATAAACATATAATAACAATTGAGGATCCAGTAGAATTTACTTTTAAATCAAAAAAATCATTAATTAATCAAAGAGAAATATGAAATCATACTAAATGATTTCAAGAAGCTATGAAATCTAGTCTTAGAGAAGATCCAGATGTTATTATGGTTTGAGAAATGAGAGATCCTGAAACAATAAAAACAGCTATTACTTTAGCTGAAACTTGACATTTAGTTTTATCAACACTTCATACGAACGATTCAGTACAAACAATAGATAGAATAATTGATGTTTTTCCTTCAAATCAACAAGCTCAAATTAGAATGCAATTATCACAAAGTCTTATTTGAGTATTATCTCAAAGATTAGTATCAAGAAGTGATAAAGATTGAAGAATAGCTATAAGAGAAATTTTAATAAATAATTATGCTATAAAAAATTTGATAATTTGATGAAAAACCCATCAAATATATAGTGTACTTGAAGTATGAATAAAAAAATGAATGATATTGATGGATAAATATTTATTAGCTTTATATAAGAAAAATATTATTTCAAAAGATACATTAATGAGTTATATACGTGATAAAGAAAGTATAGAAATGTTAATTAATAATTAAGAAAAATGTTAGATATAAAAATTTTAAAAAAATCATGATTCTTTAAAGAATTAAATCTTGAAAAAAATGATGTTGTTTTTGATGAATGAGAAGTAGATGAAAACATTTATATTGTATTAGCATGAAAATTAATTGTTGAAAAATATCTTGATAAAGATAAAAAAGAAATTAAAAAATTAGCAATATTAAATCAGTTTGATATTTTTTGAGAGTGATCTTTAAATAATAGTAATAAAAAAGAAGTGAAAATTAGTGCTTTTAGTAGTACAACTTTACTTAGTATAAATGCCAAAAAATGAATTAATAATTTTTCAAAAAAATATCCAATAGAATGATTAAATTTATTAAAATATATTATTCATATTTCAAATAAAAGGTTACTTGAATCTAATAAATTAATTACAGCTAATTATAAAATCAGTAAAGAAATTATTTGATTAAATGAGATTAATAATAAAAAAATATTTGAACTAATTGAAAAAATTAAGGATATAATTAATATTTCTTATATATTATATTTTGAGGAAAATCCTGTTTTAAAAAATTATTTAAAGCTTAAATATGATACAAGGTTCAAAGGTAAATTACAAGATAAAATAATAGAAGTAACAGATAGTCAACTTGATTTACTAAGTTTTAAAGTATGAAATATTTATAATTATATACAAAAATTATCAATTTGATTTAATAATTTTTGATTTCTTGTATTTTTTAAAGAAAATAAAGATTTTTCTGATAATGATAAAAAAATATTAATTAGTTTATCAATATCTATTGCTTGATTAATTAAGCAAAAACAATTATTAGATGAAGAAAGAGATAAAAATTATATGAAATAATTTTAAAAATAATGTTACAAAAAAAATAGTAAATAAAATTACTGTTTTTTTATATTAACCCTGTTATTTTGATTTTTTTCATTTTTAAAGTATAAAAAATTATAAATTATTTATACTTTTCCGTCAAATTCAATAATTCATAGTCTCACTTCAAAGCTTTATACATAGAATTAATACTTGGTGTTCAACTAGCTAATAGTAATTTATTCTTATTTAAATCAGTAATTTTATTAACTATATCCAATGTATTATATCTAGGTGAAGAATCTGAAATATATGAATTATCATGTTCTTCATCTACAATAATTAATCATAAATTATTATATGGATAAAATAAAGATGAACGTGTTCATATAACAACTTTCGCATTATTATTAATAATATTAAGCCGATTTTTAGTCTTAGTAGCTTCAGTAATTGAGGAATTGATAATAATGATTTGTTTTCAAAAAACTTTTTCTAATCTTGAATATAATTGTTTATTAAGTATTATTTCAGGAATAAGAAATAACACTTGTTTATTATGTTTTATATAATGGTGTATCAAATTTACATAAATCTCTGTTTTTCAAGATCAAGTTATTCAAAAAAATAAAAATTTATTATTATTAGATTTTTTTATATGTTTATAAATTTCTTTTTGTTTTAAAGTGAGTTTTTTATCATTATTATAATTATATATAAAGTCTTCTTTATCTACAAAAATTAATTTTTGTTTTTTTATTTTAGTTAAAAGATTTTTTGGAAAAAATAAATTAATTACATTATGAATAAAAGTAAAATAAAATTTAGACATAAATAGAATTAAATCTATTTGTTTTTGATTTAAAAAAATATTATCATTCCATATAGAAATTATACTTTTTATTTTAGAATTATTTTCTATATTTGATTTTTTATCTAATGAAAAAACAACTCAATAAATTATTGAATTTCTTAATGGTACTTCTACGATTTGTCATATTTTTATTGATTTTTCCAAAAATAAAGGAACTAAATAAACTAATCATTGTTCATCAAAACTTCAAGAAAAAGGTCATATTAAAGCTAACATTAAAATGATTTATAAAAAATTAATTTCAGGAGATTCTATTCATAAACCTTTAAGTCATTGTAAAAGTAAAGTAATATTATCACTTGTATCTACAGTTTTTAAAGCAAATTTTGTTTTAAATTTAATATTTAAAACATTTCATTCTAATTTACAATTTGCTCATTTAATAGAAAAAATCAAAGCTCATTTTGCTCATACATTTTTAAGCTCAACTAAATATTTTGCTATATCTAAGCTATTATTTTGTATTGTATTATTATCAATTGGTTTAATATTTTCTTGCACTTTTGTTTTTTCTTTATTTAAAGAAGAAGATTGGTATGAATTATTTGTTGAAGAATTAGAAATACTTCAACCAAAAATATCATTCAAATCTTCACTTGAAATATTTCATTCGTTATTATTATTCAAAATCTCAATATTATCAATCTTTTTATCTTGAATTACTGACTTTTTTGATAAATTATTTGTGTTTACAATTTCTCAACAATTTAAATAATTCAATATTTTCAATAAACTAATTAAAAAAGTTGTATTTTCATCTTGAGAATTTTTAACTTTAATAAATGTTTCATCGATATTATCTAAAATAAATAACTCATTATTAATATTAACTCATTTATTTATTTTTTCAATAGAATCATTTTTAATATAAAAAAACAATTCTTTAAAAAATAATTTTATATTAATTCAAGTATCAATTAACTTATCAAATTCTCAAATAACGGAATTATTTCAAGTAAGTAATAATTCATAAAATTTTTCTATAATATCTTCTCAGACTAGTCATAAATTCTTTTTAATATTTTCATATACAACTTTTCAATCTACAATATATTGTTCAAATAAAGAAATTGCATTTCTAAGTCATCCTCAAGAATTTTTAACTATATAAGAAAGAGCATTTTTATCTATTTCAAGATTTTCATTTTCAGCAATAAATTTAAGTCTATTTTCAATATCTTTATCAGTAATTTTTTTAAAATCAAATCTTTGACAACGAGATATAATAGTCTCTGGTACTTTATGAGTTTCAGTAGTTGCTAGAATGAATTTTACATGATTTGGTGGTTCTTCAAGTATTTTTAAAAGTGCATTAAAAGCTCATTTACTTAACATATGAACTTCATCAATTATATATACTTTGTATTTAGTACTTGTAGGATTAAATTGAGCTTTTTGTATTATATCTCTAATATTATCAACTCAAGTATGACTTGCAGCATCTATTTCAATAATATCAATTAATTTTTCTTCTATAAAATCTTTACAAATATCACATTTTAAACAAGGATTTCAATCTTTTTGATTAGGACAATTAATAGTTTTTGCTAAAATTCTTGCTGTAGAAGTTTTTCAAGTACCTCTAGGTCAACATAATAAATATGCTCAAACTAATCTATTATTATTTATAGCTTTTTTAAGAGTATCTTTAACAAAATTTTGTCATACCAAATTATTAAAATCTTGGGGTCTATATTTTAAATAAAAACTCATATATTTTATTATTTTGTTATATTTTAATAAATCCTGCTTTCCCTCTTATTATATATATGCTTTTATTTCTATTCTTTTTAAGGGGAGTCCTCGAAAGGAAAAGGAGTTAAAAATAAGTTAAATTATTTTATTACCATCTAATCATTTTAAAATTGTTTCAACAACTGTTTTATCATGCCATTTAAGTGCTCATTTATTAGTAATCATAACATGTTCATCTCATTTTCAAGCTATAAGAACTATATCTCATTTATTTGCTGAAATTAAAGCATTTTTAATAGCCTCTTCTCTATTTAATATAATCCAAAAATCGTCTTTTCATTCCCTTCTATCAATTCACGGCAATACATCATCAATAATATTATTTATATCCTCTGAATAATTATCATCTTCTGTTAGTATTACTTTATCAGATAATTGAGAAACTATTTTTCACATAATTGGTCTTTTACTTCTATCTCTATCTCAAGTAGCTCCAAATACAGTAATTATTTTTCAAGTTTTTCTTAATTTTTTTAATGTTTCTAAAACTTTTTCTAAAGCATCTGGAGTATGAGCATAATCTATAAATATATTTATTCATTCAAGATTTTTAACTTCCTCTAATCTTCAAGGTATTCATCTCATAGATTCTATTATCTTTTTTATTACATTTTTATTAATTCCTAAAGCTACAAATACTCAAATAGCTGCTAACATATTATCAATATTATAATCTCATTTTAAAATGGTTTCAATTTTTAAATTTTCTGCAGGAAATGTAACTTCAAATTCAGTTTTATTAATATCTTGTTTTATATTTAACGCTCTTAAATTGGCATTTCAAAATTTTCAATAAGTATATAAACTATCATAAGTTTCTGAAATGAACAAATCTGAATAATTACTTTCTATATTAATAATAGCTGATTTTTTAATTCATGGTTTTCTTCTGTTTGTTATTAATTTTTTAAATATTTCTAATTTTGTATTTACATAATCATCCATAGTTCAATGTAAATCTAAATGATCTTGAGTTATATTAGTCAAAACAACAATATCATATTGAAGTCACCATGTTCTGTGCATTTTTATTCAATGGCTTGCAGTTTCTATTACTGCTATTTCACTTCAAGCTTTTTTTGCTTCTTTTAATAATCTTTGTAATTCAAAAACATCAGGAGAAGTCATTTTTGTTTCATTTAAATATTCTTCATTATTCAATATAATATTAACAGTTGAAAACATAAATATTTTCTTTCAAGTTGATCTTAATCATTTTGCAATTATATTTGAAGTGGTTGTTTTTCAATTAGTTCAAGTTACTCAAATTATTACCATATTTTTTGAAGGAAAGCCATAATAAATATTTGCTATTATAGCTCTTATTTTGTGATACATTAATCTAAATGGATTATCTAAACTAATAATAGTTTTTAATTTTTTTATCATATTTACAATTTATATTATTTAAGTCTTATATATAATATATAAAAAAAGAAAAAAATCTAATAATTTTAAAAAAATAAATTATTAAAGCTTAATCTAAAATTTTTTCTACCAAAATTTAGATTAAGCTGTCAAAATTTAAAATAATTCTTAACATACTTTTACGTACATCCTCTAATAAACAAAATCTTTATCAACTCATTTAGCTTCCAATTTCAAATCACCTTTTATAAAATCAATATTATAATTAGAAAGTCCAGCTTGTTTATATAAAATATAATTATAATCAATACATTCTTTATTCTCCAATGAATATTCAATAATACTATCTAAACTTTGAAATCTTTCAACTGAAGTATAAAATTTTACAACTATATTATTAGAATTTTTAGTAATTATATATTTTTCTGGATTTTGTATTATGGCATCTTTAGGTAATACAACCTGAATAAATTGTTTATTATCTGTTTTCCCTTGAATATAAACTATTTCTTGATTATAAATATCAAAAGAATTTAATATTTCTTCTAGAGCTACTTCATTCTCGTTTGTAAAATAATGTTTTTGAGTAATTGTAAAACTTGTATCTATTGAACAATCTTCATTTATTATAACATCTTTTTTAAATTTTCTTATTATATATCTATCAGTTTTTCATCATCAAATTGAGGTAAAAACAGGATAATTAAAATCAAGACTATCATAATAAGAAATACTTCAATCTATTCATAGCTTCCAAGCAAGGCTATTTTCTTCTCAAATAAAAGAATTAAAAACAATATCTCTTGTTAATATATCATTAAAAATAATTTCTCCATATTTTGAATATAATCATTTTTCTTTTATATTTTTTATAAATGCTTCAGAAAAATCAAATAATACTTGTTTGGGAGTTCAAAGTGTTCATACTTTAAATGTTTTTGCTTCAACTAATGATGACATAATAGTTGAAAAATTAGATGAATCTACCTTAGTATCCAATTTTTCAAAATAAACTCATCATAAAACATCTAAAAATTCCAATATTGTTGATTGATTTATATAAATTAGACCATCAACATCAGTGAAAAAATAATCTAAAAAATATTTTATTTGTTTTGATGAATCATTAAAACTAATTTTATTATTAGCATCTCTAATTCAAAAATATTCAGTAATCTTATTAATACCTTCTGGTGCTTTAATTTTATCAAGATAATTTTTATTGATTTCCCATTCATAAGCATAAATATCATCCATTTGAAAATCTATCACTTCTCATTTTTTTATTAAGACTGCTCATATACTTCACATAAATCATCATGTAGGTCTAATTTCATCATTATTCTGCAATAATACTAAATATTTTCTTTCAGAATTTGCTCAAAAAATATTTTTTAAAACACTAAAATTTCTATTTATTAAAGTTAAAATATCATGAAATTCATTCAAAAGGAGTCTAGCTTTTTTAAATTTTTCCGTTGTTTCTTGATTAAATAAATATCATACTTTATCGTAATAAAATATACTAGCTTCAAGATCCTTTGAAAAATTATTATAAATATATTCTCAATTATTAAGCAAATTTAAAAAATTAATATTATCAATTCATCAAGAAGTTAAATCTTCATTTATATCTGTATAATATAAATAAGAATCATTTAAAAAATTAGATAAATGAAATCATCATTTTATTATAAAAAAAACATTTTTGATATTATTATTTGGAATTAATAAAAACGGTTTTATTAACATATCAGCTTTCTCAAAATCATTATTAATACTTGCAAATTCTTGTGTAACATCTGTTTCCTTTATATTTACCGTTGATAATTTTAATAAATTGTTATATCATCTATTTATATATTTTTGTAAATAAAATCAACTTACTGAATAAAATAAAACTAAAAATAAGAAACAATATAAAAAATATAAAAATATTTTTTTTCTAAATCAAAAGATATTTTTATATTTTTTAGTATTAAAATTCTTTTTCTTAATTTTTTTCTTTATTTCTTTATTTTTAGTTAAATTAATAGTTTTTCATTGATTATCAATATTAACTTGTTTTACTTTAACTAAATTAACAATTTTTAATTTTTTATTTTTTACAATAGAATCAAAATGCTTAGTTTTATTTTTAAAAACTAATTTTTTTTTCTTTTTTTTTCAAACTATATTAATTGTTTTCTTTTTTAAAAGTTTAATTTCATTTGTATTATTTTCTTTTTTTGGACATATTATTATATCTTTTTTTGTATCATTTAAATCAATATCAACATCTAAATCTATTAAAATATCTTTAATATCTTGCATATTTTTAAAGTTATTTGTTTTATTAGTTTATATAATATTTAAAAGTTTGATTGACGCAAGAAATTTTTAAAATTTTAACTTCTTTTAAAAAAAGTCAGAAAAAATATAGCTATCTAAAAAAAGTATAATCACTTATGATTATACTTTTAATTTATTTTTCAATTCAAAAATCATCTTTAGTTAATACCCATCATTTTCATACTAATATTTTTTCAAATTCATATCTACATTCATCTGTTATTTCACGAAAATCTAATGCATATATATCGCCATCTCCTTCAAAACCATCAAGTGGACAATCTTCATCTAATTCAGATCCAAGTTCTAAATTATCTAAAATTCTATTAATATCAGCTTTCTCACTTAATATTCATAATTCATCATTTAATAATCATAAATCACTTCTTTCATTAACATCATCACTTGCTATATTTCAAAAAGTAAAAGGAATTTTCATACAGTTATAATTATATATTAAACTTATATTAAGTGCAGGTATTATATGTGTTTTTTATATTTGTCAAAAAATAAAATAATTTAAATAAATTAATTTATTAGGTTTAATATAAATTTTGGAGGATTAAATATTTTTAAGTACGTTTTTTTACCTATCTCTTGAATTATCTTCACGCTTAAGCTGGAAAAGAGGCTGCAATTTTGTTTAATGATTTTTCTAAATTATTATATATTTATTTATTTTTAAATCTTTTTATTGTATATCATAAATTTAATAATAAATTTTCTTTATATTTATCTAGTTCATAAATTTTTTTTAAATTATGAATACTTTAATCTAATTCTATTATAACCCTATACTGTCTCTTATAGTATTAATCTCATATAACAAGTTTGAATCATTTTTAATTAGTTTTTCTAATTTTTTACAAGAATATAAAACAGCGGCATGATTTCTTCAAGAAAAAATATTTCCTATTCTCTCATAAGTATAATTCATTTTTGTTTTTAGAAGATACATAGAAACTTGTCTTGGAATCATAAATTCTTTTTTTCTATTTCCTCATAGTATACCATCTTTTTCTATACCAAAATGTTGTGAAACTCTATCTAATATATCTTCATAACTTCTAATTGTTGTTGTAGTTCTAGGAATATTTGATTTGTTTGTTCAAAGTATATCAGTAGTAAAGCTTAATTTTTTCAATTGAGAAGCTATTCTTGGAAGAGTTGGGGTATTTCATGTTAATTCATATTCAGCAACCATTTGATTTAATACTCATTCTAATTCCCTTACATTTTCTGTAACATTAGCTGATACAAATTCAGCAACATCTTGAGGTATCATAAACTCTTTTTCTCTAGCTTTTTCTTGTAAAATTGCAAGTCTAGTTTCAAAATCTGGTCTTCAAATATCAACAGTAATCCCCCATTCAAATCTACTTCTAAGTCTAGGTTCAAGATTTTCAAGTTCTTTTGGCGCTCTATCTCAACTGATTACTATTTGTTTATTTCCATCATACAGTATATTAAAAATATTATATAATTCATTTTGAGTTTGTTCTTTTTTTGCTAAAAATTGTACATCATCTATAATTAAAACATCTATTTCTCTATATTTTTCTCTTAATCTTTCAATACTTCTTTTTTTAACTGCAGTAACATACTCAGTAATAAATTTATCAGCAGTTGTATAAATAATATTTTTTCATTTAAATTTTTTTCCAATTTCATTTCAAGTAGCTTGTAAAAGATGAGTTTTTCAAAGTCATACATCTCAATATATATATAAAGGATTATATGATTTACCAGGATTTTTAGATACTGCTTCACATGCAGAATATGCTAATTGATTATCTCAACCTACTATAAAGTTTGTTAAATTATATCTATATTTAGAGATACTTTCATTATTTCAAAATCAACTTTGAATTTTTTCTAAATTAACAGATTTAGTTTTTTTAGATTTTTGATTTTCCTTATAAAAAGAACTACAATCAATTACATTTTTATTAGATGGATTATCAATTTCTATATCTATTTTAAAATTAACCTTTGTAATTTCAGGTATTTCTTTTTGAGTTGAAGATAAAATTTTTTCATAAAATTTTGCTTCTAAATTATCTTTCATAAATCATGATACTACTCAAAATGTAATTTCATAATTATCTATCTCTAATATAGAAATTTTTCTGAAATATACTAAAAAATCTTGTTTTTTAACATTACCTATAATATCTGTAATAATGTTTTTTAATTTATAATATTTTTCCATTTTTGTTGTTATTTTTTATTATTTTAAAATAAATATTATTTTTTTTTATTTACTAATATTTACATGTATAAATTCTATGAAAAATTGCTTTATAGTCAAAGTTATATTTTTACTTGACAAAAATGTATGTTCTAGGTTTTTATACATAGAGTTTATTTATTTCCTATAGTAAAGAGAATTTTATAAAATAATTAAAAATAAAAATTGATATTTTAAAAAAATTATATATATTAAACTCACAAAAAAAACAAGAGCAGGTATCTACCCTCCATAACTTTAGTGACGGAGGGAGGAAAGTCTGGACACCATGAGAACAAAGGTAGAAGATAATAACTTCGGTCTAGGTATATAAAAATTAAAACCTAGATACGGCCAGTGCCACAGAGACAATACTAACCCCGCTTTAGCAGGGTTAAAGGTGAAAAGTCATTTGATGTTATTTATAACAGCAAATGATCCCGCTTTAGCGGGATATGCATTATTTATAGCTACAAATGATCCCGCTTTAGCGGGACGGTAAACCCTACCTGGTGCAATGGGAATGGTTCTGTGATAGTTTCATTGTTCTCTATTGACTTGAAACAGAATACTCAGCTTGATCCAGCAAGTGATTGCTGGGCTAGATAGATTGATACTTAGGTACAGAATCCGGCTTATTACTCTTGTTATTTTTTGTAAAACAAAAAATAACCCTCCGAAGCTTCAGCGCAGGAGGGTAAAAAAAACACGACAATATTAAACATATATAAATAAACATATATATTATTAAACATATACTATTAAACATATATATTAATAAACATATAATAACTATTAAACATATACTATTTAATATATTATAAACAAATTTTCAGAGGGCTACCCTCAAATATTAAAAAATATAATTAAAAAATTAAGATAATAAATAAAATGAATTGACTATATCTAGAAAATTGATCACTTGCAGCTGGTGCATTTGATTTTGATTGAAATGTACTAAAAATGTCTACTACATATAAATTTTTACAAAAATCCAAATGAAAAATTGTTGAAATATTAGCAACTGAAGTAGATCAAAATCCTGAAAAATATTGGGGTAACGATGATTATACATATGTAAATGGATATATAAATGAGACTTTTTCAAATTTTTCAGATTCATCATGATTTAATGAAAGATGATTTAACTGATTAATTGAAGATATTGAGAAATCATTAGAAAATTGAAATTTTTCTCCTAGTTTTGAACCATTTAAAAATATTTTTCTTATAAAATGAAGAATATTTAGTATTATAACAGCTCGTTGAAGTTCACCTGATAATTTTAAAATAGCTTTAAGAATGATTAATGATGTTATTTTTTCAAACGAAGAAAAAAAAGAACAAGAAGAATGTATAAGGGATAATTTTTGATATTCAAAATCTAAATATTCCAAAGAACAAGTAAATGAATTATATTTTAGAGATCAAATAGTTGATTATGTTCCTTGTAATAATCCATTAATTCAAAGAATGATGAATATTTGATGAGAATGTAAAACTAATATAAAAGCACAAGTTATGAATTGGTGGATAATTGAAATCCATAGAAAACTTATTGAAATATGAAAAAGATTTAATAAAAAAATTGATGATATAATCACCCCTGAAACACCACTTTCTATCTGATTTAGTGATGATGCAATATCAAATATTCAAGGTATGACAGAATATTTTTCTCATAAAATTCCATATTTATGAGAAAAATATAAATGAAGAATTTTTTATACTTGACATAAATGAAAAATTCCTACAATTAAATCTAAGCTACCAGATAATGCTTATACAAAAAGCAATGATGAAAATTTTGAAATAAGATTTTCGTAAAATTTATATTTATAACACATAAAAATATGAAATTAGTTTTTACATGAATACAATGATGTGGGAAATGAACACAAGCTAGATTACTTGTTGAAAAATATTGATTCAAATTAATAGAAATGGGACAAGCACTTAGAGATTTATCTAAAGAGAATACTCCCCTTGCTAGAATAGTTAAAGAAACACAAGAAGCTTGAAAACTAGTAAGTCCAGATATTGTTTGTGAAATAATGGAAGATGTTATAACAAAACAAACAAATGAAAATCTTATACTTGATTGATTTGTAAGAAATATTTGAAATAAAGAATGTTTAGAAAGAATAATACCAGATTATAAAGTAGTATTTTTTGAATTATCAAAAGAAAAATCTATTGATAGATTACTTTGAAGAATGTATAATCCAACAACTTGAGAAACTTTTCCATCTAATGTAAAAATAGATCCAAAAACATGAGAAACATTAATAAAAAGAAAAGATGATAATGAAACATCAATACTTCAGAGAATAGAAGAATATATGAATAATACTTTACCTACAGCAATGAAACAAAAAGAAGAAGGAAAAGTTATAGAAATTAATGCAGATCAATCTATTGAAGAAGTTTGAAAAGAAATGGTAGAAAAATTATGATTATAGAATTACTAAGAGTTTAAAAAATAGAAATAACAAATTGTTATTTCTATTTTTAATTTTTACATTACAGGTTTAATATTAGTTTTTACTATTTTAATATCTTTTTTTACTCAAAAGACTATATTATGGTATCAATTTATTGGATCATAATAAATTTCTTTTTTACTAGAATAAAGAATTTTTCAATCTTCTAAAATTATATATTTCTTTTTTCAATTAGCATCTATATATTTTCAAATAAATTGTCATTTTTTAATTTGTCTTAAAATATTTAAATTATATAAATCATCTGAATATCTTGAAATAACTCATCATTCATTAAATTTATATAAAATTTCTCATTTTTCTCAATTTGCAATTAAAAATCAATCTTTACTATATTTACAATTCATTCTATCAATACAAGCTTCTTCTTTACAAATATCATTTTTAATTGAATAT
This sequence comes from uncultured Candidatus Peribacteria bacterium, assembly GCA_964545685.1. Lineage (GTDB taxonomy): Bacteria > Patescibacteriota > Gracilibacteria > BD1-5 > UBA6164 > CAZJHB01. The sequence continues at coordinate 19,689 of CAZJHB010000004.1, forward strand.
ATTATATTTTTATCATCATGAATATCTATAATTATTCATTGAGATAAAAAATCTAATTTTAATTCATTAAATTTTTTTGGTTCATTTTCTCATTCTCATTTAATAAACTCTCATTTATCATTCAATATAACAAAATTAAAATCCTTATCTATGATAAAAATAAATCATTTATCTATATAACTTTTATCTATTGTTAAATATGGTATAGAATCATAATCTTTATTTTCATCTTTTTTTCTTTTAAAAATTATATTTCAAGAAGATTTATCTTTTATAATTCATTTTTTTTCATCTCAAGAAAAACCAGATAATATATGTTGACAATATTCACTTAGCATATTATCTGAATTTATTAAAATATGATCATTTTCATAAATTACTGTTTGATCTAATAAACTATTTTCTTCTAATAATTTTCAAACATCATTTTGGGTTTTATCTAATAAGTTTTTGATTACATTTAAACCTAAATATTTTAATAATTCAATTCTTAAATTTTCAATATCTATACTGTTTTTTTCTAATTCTTGAAAATATTCTCTAGTCATTAATAATTTTTCTTGAAATGTATAAAATGCTTTTTCAAGAAAAATTTTATCATCAAGTAATTTTTTAAAATGAGCATATTCTTCAATATCAAGATATTCAGTTCAAGATTGAATTTTTTTTATAAGACTTATATAATAATCTTTATTTAAATATATTAATTCTCAAATAGTTTCGATAAATAATTCTAAAAATATTTTTTTTCAATTTCAAAAAATTGCATCATTACAATTTTTACAATATTTGTTTTTAATAATTTCTGACATAATATGTTAAATTTAATAAATTAAGTTAAATAAGTTTATATATTTGAATATTAGTTTGATATTCTTTAAAAAATTTTGCTAAATTCCCTTATAATCATATCTTTTTTCTTATTCAAAATACAAAAAAATAATAATAATTTTTAGCTAAATCATAAAATATTTCTTTTTTTGTATCATATAATATTTGTCTATTTTTAAATATTATATATCTTTTTTTTCAATTCATATTTTCGTAATTAGCTATAAAATCTCATTCAATAGTATTTTCAATTATTTTAAAATCATTATAATTTCAAAAAATATCAATAATATCTCAATTTCAAGGAAATAGATAAATTTTATCAATTTCTTTTTGTCAATCAAAAATATATCAATATTTTACAAAATCATAATTAGGATTTTTTAGAAATAATGTTTCATGACAAATAGAATCCTTTATAATACATAAAAGATTTTGATTATTATTTGTTTCAATAATTATTCATTTAGCTAAAAAATCACAATTAGGTTCTATAAATTTTTTACCTTCAAATCACCATTTTGTTGTAATATATTCTCATTTAATATTCAATAAAATAGTTTCTCATTTTTTATTTTTTATTAGAATATATCAAAAATCATAATAGCTAAAATCGATAGATTCATAATGAATAGTTTTATAATATCAATATTCTTCTTTTTTCTTTAATGTGATTTGTATTGAACTAGCAACCAAAAAATCATTCTCAAATATTACATTTCAATCTATAAATTCATCTTGATTTAATACTTCTCAAACATTATTTTGGGTTTTATGAATATATGATTCAAGCATATTAGAATCTATATATTTTTTTAATTCATTTTTTAAATTTTTAATATTAATATTATTTTGTTCTAATTGACTAAATCAATTTTTACTCATCAATATTCAATTTTGAAATATTTCTAATGCTTTTTTTAAAAAAAATTTATCATCTAATAAATTTCTTAAATCAATACATTCATTAACATCTAAATTCTCTATTCAATCTTGGATTTTTTTTATAATTCAAATATAATAATCTTTATTTAAATCATCAATATAATTTATAATATCAATAAATAATGATAAAAAAATTTTTTTTCATCTTCAAAAAATTACATCATTACAATTTTCACAGGTTTTATTCATATTATATTTTTTAGGTTAATTTTTCAAATATTCCTTGTTTTTAGTAATATAATTAAAACATAATTTTTAATTTACTATTATTAAAAATTATGTTTCAATCTTCAAAAATTATTATTTTATCTCTTCATTTACCCAAATCATAACTACAAACAAGTTTTCTATTTTCAGTAAATTCTTTAACTTTAAAATTATTAAGATTTTTTGAAATACGCTCTATTGTTCATTTTTCAGATAATAAGTATAAAATATCTGATTTTTCTCACCTATCAATTATATATCAATGATTTATATATTCGTAATCTGGATTATTAAGATTAAATTTCTCTATACAAAACTGATTTTTAATTATATAAAATGTTTCAAAATTCTCATTTTTATCTAAAATTATTCATTTTGATAAAAAATTGAATTGTGGATTATTAAATACTTTTGGTTTATCATTTTTTTTATCTAAGAAAAATTCTCATTTTTCGTTTAACAAGTTAATTTCTCATTCTGAATTTGTTATAATAATAAATCAATATTTTAAATATTCAATATTAATTTTTTCATAAGTAATTAATTTATGACCTTCATCTTTATGATTCTTGGTTTTAATAACAATAACTCAAGAATTAGATTCTTTAAATAAATTATTTGTTAAATCATCATTCTTTTTTTCAGTATTTTCATCTTTAGAAAATTCATTGTCAATATGGTTGAATTTAATAACAATATTGCTATTTTCAAATAGCAATATATCTTGAGTTGTTTTACATTGATTTAAAATAATTTGAATATTTCAATTATATTTTTTTATTAAATTCTTAATTAAACTTGTTATTAAATAATCTATTAATTTTAATCTAATTTCTTCTATATTAATTTGACTCCCCTTTAACAATTTTATATCTTCTATAAATTCTCTAAAATATTTATTAGATTCCTTAAATAATTCATCCAAAAAAATATCATCATCAAGTAATTTTTTAAGAATAATATATTCTTTTAAATCTATATCATCTTTTTTATCTTGAATTTTTTTTATAAGATTTCTAAAAAAATTATTATCTAAAAAATCAATTTTTTCTACTGTATTTAATATTAAACTTAAAAAATTACATTCTAATTCACAAAAAATATCATAATCATAATTTATATTTGATGTTGTATTTGTATGATTAAACATTCTTTAAAAAAATAATTTGAAATAATATTTTGAATTATAAATAAAGATATTAAAAAGTCAATAAGAATAAGATAAAGAAATAAAAATTTGTTTTTATGAATAAAATAAATAAAATTTATAAAATTATATGAATAAATTAAAAATTATGTATGCATTTCAACTATGAAGAGAATTTAAATTATCAATTGCTGAAATTTTTGCTATCTTTCCCAACGGACAAACTGTTTATTTTAATAAAGAAATTTTAATATTAGAAAAATTAGATAAAAATGATATATTAAATAAAATCAATAATTTATGATGAGTAATAAAAGTTATTGAAATTGAAGAGTCTAATAATTTAAATATTGAAAAATTTATTTTAGAAAAAAACATTAATATTGAATGAAAATTGAAATATTCAATTAATATTTTTTGAGAAAAGTTAAACTTAAAAAAGTTATTGAACAAAACAAAATCATTATTAAAAGAAAATGGAATTTCTTCTAGATTTGTTAATAAAGATTTTAAAAACCTCAATTCTTCACAAATAATATGAGAAAAATTAATAATAAAAGAAACTGATTATAATCTAATAAATACAAAAGAAAATATATATATTTGAAAAAGTATATGGATTCAAGATATCAAGTCATATTCAAAAAGGGATTGGCAAAAAAATAGAGATATGCAAACATGAATGTTACCACCAAAACTAGCTCAAATCATGATAAATTTTTCATCAATTGACTGAAAAATAAAATTAAATCTTTACGATCCATTTGTATGATTATGAACTGTATTAATTGAATGAATTTTAATGTGAATTAAAAATATATATTGAAGTGATTTATCAGAAAAAATGGTAGAATACTCTATTAATAATGTACTAAGCCTAAAAAAAGACTTAAAAACTTGTAAAATATTCAAACATAATGCTAAATTTATTTTAGAATTAGATTTTTTAAACTCAAATAAAATAGATTCTATAGTAACAGAATGATACTTATGAGAAATTATGACACATAAAAATATAAATTTAGAAAGAATAGAAAAACAAAGAAAAAAATTACAAGATTTATATGAATGATTTTTTTCATGATTAAAACAAGTATGATATAAATGAAATATAGTCATAAGCTTCCCTTTTTGGAAACTAAAATGAAAATATATTTATTTTAATGAAATTTATGATATTTTAAATAAATATTGTGATATTCAAAAATTATTTCCTAAAGATTTTGAATTACAAGAATCTAAAGTTTGAAGTTTACTTTACAAAAGAGATAAGCAATTAGTAGGAAGAGAAATTTTTAAATTAAAAATGAAATAGTTATTTTTATTTTTTCTCAATCAATTTCTTGTCTCTAATATAATTCTTAATTACATTTTTCCAGGCATTTTCAAACAAAATTCTCTCTAGTCTTGTTAATTTAACATGGAATTCCGTATTTTTTCACATATTTCTTCTAAAATAATATAATAAATCTCATGATATATTATTACTAGTTTTTTCATTTCTTGATATTTTTTTGTGATTTTCAATAATTTCTATATATTTTTCATCTCTTTTTAATAAATTTTTATCGTATCAAGATATATTTTCTAATAATTCTAATCATGGTATTAATCATGTTTTATCTATATAAATTTCTATAAATTTATATAGTTCACTAACTGATAATAAAGATTCTTCAGTATATAACTTATTCATAATATCTTTTGTGACTTCTATTTCTCAGTCCTTTGCATTTATCATATCTAAAAAATGGAATTGAAACTCAACGATATTTCATGATTTTAAAGTAAAAAATACTTTTAGATCTCTATATCAAGATGGTAATTTTGAAAAAGATAGTAAATGTCAGGTTTTATCTAAAATTCAAATATTTAATATTTCTCCACTTTGTTTTCAGATTTTAATAAATTTAGAAAATAAATTTACTACATCATCATAAGTTTCTCATGCTATTCTTAATCTTGTTAAATCTCATATTTTATGAAAATCTCAATTATAATATGTTATTAATTTAATCAATGCCCTTCAGAATTTTTTAGAAACTCAAAAATCAGAAAAATCATTACTTTTACTGTTTATTAAATCTCAAAATATTTCCTTTATTAATTCTGAATCTTCATCAGCTACTTTAAACATTTTATTTAAAATTGATGCTCTTGATTTTACTATTTTTAATCTTTCTATTAATAAAGCTAAATTATTTTTATTTTTTTCTTTTAAATTATCTAAATTACTAATAATTTTATATTTTTTTAATAACTTAATATAATTATTTTCATTATCATCAATAAATGATGTTTTTCATTGTAAAATTTTTTTCAAAACATCAATTCACATATTAATATAATTGAAAGTATCTTCATATGTAGAATTTTCTGAATGACAAAATAAATCAAATTCTTCTCAAAATTTTAAAGTTCAAATCTTAAAGGATTTTATATCAATACTTCATTTTGAAAGTCATTTAAAAATTCAATCAATTTCCAATCATATATTATCTACACTCATATTATATAATCTTGTATCCGGATTTATATCTAATTTATCATCTAATAAATTTTTTTCATTTAATTCTTTTATAAGTAAATCACTCAATCATATATTATTACTTGAATAATATTTTTTATATTTTCAAGCATTTTCTTTTGTAATTTTTCAATCATATTTTTTCATAAATAATTGAAATCTCCACCACTCATATAATGTAAGTACATTATTTATATCATATTCTATAAAACTTTCTAAGTTAATTCATCAAGATATTAACGTATTTATATCATTAAATTGATTATTCATTACTTTTTTATTTGTTCAAGAAAGTTCTGAATATATTTCTAATACATTCCCTATATTTTTATAATCAAAATTTAAACTATCAATAAAACTAATATATCAAGTTTTTTTATCAGTAATAAATACTTGATTTAAGAAAATTTTATATCTTTCATCAATATCTAACTTTTCCCATATATCAATATTAATATTATCTATTGATATATTTTCGTTTAAATTTCATTTATTTATTTTATCTGTAGAATATTTAATATTCTTTTGTTTTTGTTTAGATATTAAATATTTTAATTCAGTAAAATCAAATTTATCATTAGTTATTCTTTTTTTACTAAGATTTAAAAATGATAAAAATAAATTATTATTATTATTATTATTATCTAATTTAAAATCCAAATTAAATATTTTACTTAATAGTGATGTAATATATATACTTAAATTAAATTCACCTTTAAGATCATGATAAGCTAAATCTTTTTCACTTAATTTGTTTATAAAAATAAATAATTTTAAAAATGCATTACTTATTTTTTCTAATCTCAAATCTAATTCAACATTTAATTTTATTGTTTTTAAAAATAGATTATAAAGTTTTATAAAAGCTATATTTATTTCATCTTCTAAAGATTCTTTTAAAAATTCATCAAATTTTTCTTTTTTATCTTGTCCATTATCTATTTTTTTAGATTTTTGATATTTTATCAATTTACTTTCTGCTCTTTTGTATGAAACTCTATAAGCAGATGAAAATAAAAAATAATCTTCATATGGTTTAATTTTTAAAATTTCATCTTGATATATATTATTTCTTTTTCTTTCTTGATATCATTCTCTTAAAATAAGATTTAAATCATCTTCTTCTCAATCTAAATCATCAACATTATTTAAAAAATCATCTTGTTTTTCTTTTAATTCATTTAAATCAAGTTTTAGTAAAGCTCTTATTAAATTAAAATCTATTTTTTCTCAATAGATTAACAAAATAATTAGTATTTTCTTGATATATTCTTTTATAATTTTCTCAGCGTCTATAGAAATAATATCAATTTTATTTTTCTCAATATCTTTTTGTATAAATTCAATTATTATTGGTAAGTATATTATCAAATTTTTTTCTACTTTTGAAAAAACTTTTTCTTTGTTTACTTTTATGTTTAAATCATCCCCTTCTCAAAATCATGACAAATATGTAGAAAAAAATAAATTTTGAGCAATTCATTTTGATTTAACATCATTAATCTTTACAATATTTTTCAAACGATTATAAAATAATAATTTTATTTTTGATGATAATTCCTCATACGTTTCACTTGTTTTATCTATACTATAACTATGTTCTAATATTTTTTGCACCAAAAAAGATATAGAATAATCAGGTTTTTGATTTTTTTCTATATTTTTTT
>CAZJHB010000005.1:0-14069 GCA_964545685.1 uncultured Candidatus Peribacteria bacterium
TATGAATTAGAAAAAATAGAAAAAGATGAAGATTTAGATAGATATCATCCTTTTTTATGATGAATAAAAATATATTTAGTAGAAAAGAATATAAAACCCAAATGATATGAAAAAAATAATAAGAACAAATAGAGTTGAATACAAATGAAGAAAAGCATTAGATAATTTACTTTTTTTTTACAAAGATTTTATGATACCTGAAAAGTGAGCTTGGAAGTATGTTCCATGATATCATGAATAAATATAAAAACTCTCTCATGAAAGTTACAAAATGCTTGAAGAACAATTAAAAATCATTTTGATAGAATTCTTAACTATTTTAGAACTAGGTTAACCAATTGATATGCTGAAGGTTTAAATTCTAGAATTCAACGATTACTATCCAACTCTAGGTGATTCAAAAATGATGATTCATGATTTACAGGATGTAGTTTTTTCTTACTCCACCGTTTTTAAGCTTATGCCGGAATTTGGTGACATGTAAGTTGAAATAAACTTGTAGAATTATATCAGTCATCTAATTCAGTAATTCACTGAATACTTGAAAGAATAGATATAAATTTAATAAATAAAAAGTGAATGGAATTAATTAAAGAACTAGATGAAATATATCTTGAAGTAGATGAAAATAGCTTTTCAGGTCATGAAATGATTTTAATAATTACAACTATAAGTTCAACTAAAGTAAATGCCCCCGTAGTGTACGCAGGTCTGCGTACACTACAAATATTTTTATTTTGAATTTGTTTCATTTTAATGTATAAAAAATATAATAAAAAGATTATAATAATTTTACAATTTATTTCAAAAATTTTTTACTTGACAATAAGCAAAAAAATACTTAAATATTAATATTTAAGTACTTTTTAAATTAAAATTTTTTATTATTCCAATTTTAATAACAATATTCCATTTTTAATGTATTTATTCCAATATTTGACCAAATAATGAAATAAGCATTAAATATTTAATATTTAAGTTTTAAAGGCGAACACATCTATTCGCCCCTACAACATTATTTTCTATAATTATTCAAACTCCTCAAATTCATAATCATCTCCATCACCTACACTTATTTTTTCATTTGATATAGCATATGTATCATCACCTATCCATAGTGCTCTTTTTATATAACTACTGTTATATTGCCATGCTTTTGAAGCTATATACTGTCAAATTGGAGAATCTGCATAACAATATTCAGGTACATAATTATATTCAACAGGCTTACAATATTCTCAACCTCAAATTAATTCAACACATTTCTCTTCTCACACATCACTATATTTAGCACATTCTTCTGTTCTTTCTTTTTCAAGACCTGAAAAATCAATATGAGACAATCTTGACAACTCACTAATTCAATCATCTTTATCTATTTTTATAGTAAACAATCATTGATAAAAATCTATTCTATCATACATATCATCTTCTGAATTTTTGTATAACTGCATTGGTATAAATAATTTATTTTCAGAACTTTTCCACATAAACATTCTAGGATTATTTAAAGCTTCTGAATAAGATCAGTTTTCACCAAATGTTTTTGTATATTTTTGTTTTACTATAATTCATTTATAATCTCAAGAATCACATTTTTCTTTTTCTTCTTCTGTCAAATCATCATCTCCACATTTTTTATCATAATTAATTTCATATAAATCTATCTTAACTCAACTATTTATTGTTCCTCACCATTTATTTTCTACAGTATCATATCATATTCATATTAAATGATTTTCATCATAAGGGTGTAAATATGTACTATATCAAGGTATTTTTAATTCTCAAAGAATTTTTGGATTTTGTCCATCTGACATACTTATAACAAAAAGAGGATCAATTCTTTCAAATGTAACCAAAAATAATTTATCTCATATAAATCTAGAAGATTTAAATTGTTCACCTGGTTCAATAGAGCCAAGCATTCAATGTAATTCTAAATCTTCAGCATTAAGAATATATAAATTAGTAGCTAATTCAGGATAATTACTTTGTGTAATAATTCTAAATTTACCATCATTCTCATCCATTGAATATTGATTCAAAGGTGTTCAAGGTACTATTGATGAATTTTGATATTCTAAATCATTAGCATCAACACTTATTTGGTGAATTAAAGTATTTTGTCCCCTTGGATACCAAGGAACTATACAATAACTTCATCTTGAACAATTAAAATCATAACTTCTATATAAATAACTTGTCAAATATAAATTCTCCAAACTCATATGAATTTCAGTATTACTTCATGCTATTATTTTTTTTGTAACATCTTCATTTGAATCTTTTATATTAATTGTAGATATTATATTATAAGAAGGTGAAAAATCATACTTTTTTAAAGTTTCTTCATCTGGTAAAACATATTCTATTTCATTACAAGAAGCTACATTTCATGCTTTTAAACTATAAGGTAATTTCTTTCATCAAACTTCTAAATTTTTACTTGTATCTTCTATATTTTTTGTTAATTCTATAGATTTAGGAATCATATTATTAACATTTATATCTATATCTTTATCTTCTGCAAAAGTATAATAAGGAATATTAAAAGAAGTGTTACTAATTACATATAAATAATCTCATATTAATCTAGATTTTGATAAATTTCAATCTACAAGATAAAGTTTAGATAAAACTAAATTTTCTATATCAGTAGTATCATAAACTATTACATAAGTTTTAGTATTTCTATAAAACCGATATCAACTATAAGTTGCATTTGAATACCCACTTGATACTATTACTAACCTATTATCAGAAATATATAAAACAGGAGAATAAAAATTAGTAGGAAGTTTTATTTTTTTAATAATATCTAAAGTTCAAGCTTCAACAATATAAACATAATCATATTCATCATTATAGTAATAAATATATTTTCAATCTGTTTTTACAATATCTGATTCATCTACTCATTCTACTTGAACGTTTGTTTCTGAATAATCATCAGTATCTCATCCCCCCATTCAAGTTACCTCATTTGCAACGGCTGATTCTTCTACTTCCATATCAAACATTACATCAGTTTCTACAAAGTCAATTGATTTATACATTCAATCGATATAAGGATAACCATACCTAGACTTATTATTTTCCCAATAAGTCTTTATATAATTTCACATAACATCCTCAAAATCTTGACAAGATTCAAAAGATTTTAATGAAAAATCTTCATTCATTTCTTCTATTGTATCCTGAGTATTTTTATCCAACTCATCAATAATAGAAGTATCTTCTACATCAGCAAAACTAATATTAAAAGATAATAATAATAACAATGAAACAAATATTTTTTTCATAATAACAAAAGTTAAAAAAATAAATTTTTGTACTATTTTAGTTCTACAAAATCACATCTTTCTACAATAAAATCTTCTTCTTTACATATTTTATTGTCTACAATACACATATTAATTCAATCAATATTTAACAAATCTCAATTGTTATTTATACAAAAAGTATTAAAATCTAATTCTTTTTCATCAATAATATTATTAACAATTTCTTCATCTTCTAATCAAAAATTTTCAACAGATATATCCGCTTCCATTACTCTTATTCACTTTCTTAATCAATTTGCCTCTTCTGACTCCATTATACCATTATCATAATTAATTTCAACATTTTCTTTTAATCAATCTCATAAAATATTTATAATTTGATTATCTTCTATTTCATAAGTATTATCTTCTTCTTCATTTAAATCTTGTTCTCATCAAATATCTTCATAAATAACATTTATATCATTATCACTATTAAAAAAATATATACTTGAGAAAAAATAATAAAATCATCAAAATATAAAAGCAATAGAAATAGCATTTATAATTCAAGTAAAGATAGACAATTTCCTTACAGCTTTATCTTCATCTTCTTTTTCTATAATAACTTCTATTTTAGATCTTAAATTTTCTTTAAATTCTTTATCTATTTTTATATTTGGATTATTTTTTAAGAGTAAATCAATTAAATTTATTAACTGTTCTTTCTTAGAAACTAAAGAAGGATAATTTTCTAAAATTTCTTTTAATATTTTATCTTTATTTGCCATTTATTTTGTAATTAAAAATAATAATAAAACTAACATATTTGAATTAATTTCTTTTAACATTCTTGAAACAATTTTTTTACAATTATCTTTTTTTAATCAAGTTATTTCAGCTATTTCTGAATAATTTAAATCATTCCATATTCTAAGAAGAAAAACCTCTCTATGTTCTTTTTTATAATTTTGTAAAGACTGGAAAATTTCTTTTAATTTATCTTTGTTATCTATATTTTTTCAAAAATCAATATTATCTCAATAATCTAAGTAATCTTTTATATCTAATATTTCTCTATTTTTTTTATAAAAATCTATTGTTTTATTATATGCTATTTTATATATCCAAGCTTTAAAACTACTACCTTCTTTTATCTGGAAAGTTGAAATTTTATTAATCACACTAAAAAATACTTCTTGAGTTAAATCTTCACTTACTTCTTTATTCGTAGTTTTTAAATATATAAATTTATATATCAAATCTACATATTTATCATATATAATAGAAAATTCTCAAAAATCTCAACCTTTACATTTTTCTATAATTATTAAATCTTCCATACTAATATAACTTAGAAAATAAATAAAAGTGACAAAATTAATGATGATATTTAGATCCTGCTTTTATACTAAGAGCTCTATATATCTGTTCATACAACAACATTATAGCCATACTATGAGGAAAAGTCATCTTAGAAAAAGATAATTTATAATCAATATAATCCTTTATCTTTTCATAATCAACTCCATAAGCTCCTCAAATAATAAATACAATATCAGAAAAATTTCTTTGCTTATCTTCTATCAGATTTAAAAATTCTTTAGTATCTAATTGTTTAGAATCAATGTATAAAAGTATTTTATAGCCTTTTGTTTTTTTCAAAACTTCTTTTAGATTATCTGATTCTTCTTTTATAATTTCTTTAGTTTCTTTCCTTTTACTTGGTTTTAATTTTATAAAATCTACTTTTTTATTAAGTCTCTTTTGAAATTCCTTTATTGGTTCAGAAAAATGCTTAAAACTATCAACAAAACTTATTATTTTTATCATAAAAAAATTTAAATAATAACCCCTTCCCCTCGTACCTCGGGTATTCCCCTTAAAAAGGGGAAAAATTGTATTACTCCTTTCTCCCTTGAAGGAAAGGCAAGAATAGGAATCTTAACTTAATAATATTAGAATTAAGAGGGATTAAAATTTAATTATTTCCGATTCTCCTTTATTATTAGTTAACTCATACCCTCCTTGTTCCAAAGTCTTTGGTGAAATTACAATTCTATTTGGTATTCAAAATAACTCACAATCTCATGCTTTTTGGCCAAAACCAAATTTTTTTCACATTCTATCATCAAGTATTACATCTTTACCTTGTTTTTCTAATTTTTTAGCTATTTCTTGTGCTTTTTCTAGATTATCTTTTCCTATAACTATTATATAATAATCAGCTGGAGCGATATTTTCTGGCCAATTAATTCATTTTTCTCATACAAAATATTCTGCTATTACTCACATAAGTCTTGAAACTCAAATACCATAACATCACATCTCTACCTTATTAATCATTTTATTATTTTCATCAAGAAAAGATAGTCAAAAAGGTTTTGAATATTTATCTCATAAGTAAAAAATATTTCAAATTTCACAAGCCCTTCTAAAAGTAAGTTTTTCTCATTCAACATTCATTGAAGTAAATCATTCTACTGGAACATTAAAATCTCCAAATTCTAAAATGTCTAAATCCTCAATATTCACATTTTTTGTAGATTTAGCGATTTTATTAGCTCATCAAAAGAAATTATTGACAGTTTTTAGTGAATTATCTCAATAATTGTCCATTTTTAATTCTGAATCTTTTAATGGAGTAACAAATCATCTTACAGTTCAAAGTGTTTCCAAATCTTGTTCAGACGCTTGTTCATAATTTTCTCAATATTTTTTAGCAACAAATTTTCTAACCTTTATTTCATTTACTTCTAAATCTCAACGTATTACAATTGAAAAATATTTCCCAGATTCTGTTTTATAAACAACTGTCTTTAGCATTTGCCAATCTAGATATTTAAAATAATCAGTCATTTTTTCCATAGTAACTATTTCAGGAACAGTATCAATATATTCCATTTTCAGTTTTTCTTCATCAATATTTTTTAAATCTGCAACTCAAGATGCTATTTCTAAATTATAACAATAAGAACTAGAATCTTGAACAATTGTATCCTCTCAGATAGACAAAAATGTTTGAAACTCATGAGAGTTTAAATCACTTATAGCTCATCAATCAGCATCAGCAATAACTGTATCACTTGCTAATCATAATCTATCAAATATTTTCATATATACTTCTTTTACTTCTTCGTAAAAATTTTCAAAATCTTTCATATCAATATGAAAACTATAAGCATCTTTCATTGAAAATTCTCTTCATCTTAATAATCATGACTTTGCTCTCTTTTCATTTCTAAACTTTTTTTGAATATGATAAACACATGTTGGTAAATCTTTATATGATTGAATAAATTCACCCAATATTGGTGTAACATTTTCTTCATTAGTTGGACTTATTCTATATTCAGCATTTCCCCATCATGGTACTTTAAAATATTCTGGTATTTCCCATCTATTTGTAGTCTCCCAATAATCTCTTGGAGTCAAAATTGACATCAACATTTCATGATATCAAGCATTATCCATTTCCTCTCTAACTATATCTTCTATTTTTTTCAATACTCTATATCAAAGAGGCAAAAATTCATAAACTCAAGCCATTGTTTGTCTAATAAACCCTGCTTGCAATAATATACTTGTTGATATATTATCACTTACTTTTGGTCTTGTTTTAAGTGTTTTAAAAGGAAAATTTGACAATTTTATCATAATAAAAATATTACATAATTAAAAACTATTATAATAATATGATTATTTATTAAATTGTAAAGAAAAAAATTTGACAGAAAATAAAAAAACTAGTAAAATAATATTACCTTTGAAATAACTCAAAGGAAAATTCAAAATTGGAGGAATTATGTCTTTCATTACAGCCCCACAAGTTGACAAAGCTATGAAACAAGGAATGAATACTGTAGAAAAAATAAAAGCATTCTACGGAAACAAACCTTTTTCGAACCTCGCAGAACAACTTCTGAAAGCTCGGAAAATTCTGTAAAGAATCTTTCTGTTAGACATATTAAAGAACGCACCCGTCAGTGCGTTCTTTGCTTTTTTAATTAATTAATGTTTATTATTACTAGTTCTAACTTCTCAAAGTAAATCAACTAAATCTTCTGGTGTAAGTTTTCAAAAAATTTGTCTCAAATATAAATTAAACCTTGTTAAATTATAATGAACCTCTGAATTTAATGAAGTATCATCACTTTTTATAGAAGTATCTAAATTATTTAAACTCATTTTTTGCTTTTATTTTTATATATTTAACAATATTTTATCATAATGTTAAAAGTTTGGCAAAAAATAAGTATAAATTAATAATAAAATTTAATACAATATTTAATCTTTTATATAAATTCTAAAACCTCATATAGTATGTTCATGTCATATAGCTATAGATGTAATATAAAAATATCTTGCTTGTTCATTTATTTCATATGATTTAAACAAATCATTATTTATATCATATGAAACATTTCATTTATCAGTCCATTCTATATTATCAGTAGAAATTTTAATATTATATAAGGTTGTCCAATTTGTTAGAGGATATGATACCACTTTTTCTAGATCAAAAACTTCAATTTTTGAAATATATTTTTCTTCTCATAAATCTAATACAACACTTCATCATACATATCTTTGTACATATTCATATCAATATATATCATATTCATTAAAAATTGTACGTGCATTTACTCACCAATTGTGTGCTCATCATATAACTGTTCAAAAATCACTTTCAAACATATTATATTCATCTCAATCTCATGATGAGACACTAACTACTCAACTATTAAGCACCAAAAACTCGGCTAAATCCTTCTTTTCATCATCACTCGTTTTTGATAATAAATCTGCTATCTCATCTATACTAGACAAACTTGTTCCACTATAAAAATTTTGCAATGTTTCTATTACTGATATCTTTTCTGCATCACTAGAATTATTATTAATTACTCATGTATAAGTCATTGTTAAATCTGATAACGCTCATGTTCATAATCATATATTATTATCTCATCATGTTATTACTTGTGATTGAATAGCTCACGAATTTGTATTAAAATCTATTTCTGTATTCAATGCATTAATTATACTTGGTGTAGGAAAAATAAAACTTGGTGATTTTACATAGATTCAATTGTAGGTTCAGCTTATTTTTGCATAATCTTGTGTTGCTGCATTGGATTGTTGGGCGAACACTAGGTTTGCCCCTATATTTGTTCATATTAAATCGCTTTCATATAATCATAATATTTCAAATTGTGTTTGTGTATTTGTTACCGAATAAACATATTCTGTTTCTAACAAAGGATCTAATGGTTTTTCATTCAAATTTCTTGATAAATTTGTTGAAACTTGATCTCATACTATTCATTGTGTCCATAATAATTCTCAAGAAAAACTATACTCTACTCAAGTATCTGGCAATGGATATTTTCATGTATTCAAACTAAATAATTCTAAACTTTTTTTGATATTCTGTATATCTGATAATCTTTTAGAATCTCTAGCTTGAGAACTATATCATTGAAGAGATATAAATGCTATTGTTCATAATATAGCTAGAATTGTTATTACTACTATCAATTCCACAAGAGTGAATGCTTTATTTTGTTTTTTCATAATTTTTTAAATTATTATATATTAAAAAAGATTATAATAATATTATAAGTTTTTTCAAATCTTTTTTGCTTAATATAAGTATAAATGTATTTATAAATTATTTAACTTTTTTGTCAATTATTCACTATATGGCTCACTAGGTGGTGTAAAATCTTCCGTCCGACGAGCTATTCATTTTGATATACGAAGTTCATCTAGATATCATTCTAAATCTCTATATCATTCAGTAATATAATGTCATCTTCAAATCCATATATCTTCACTTGAATTATGTAACTCTCAAGTTCAAATATCCCGTGATTTATCTAATATTCAATTTACATAAGTACTTATTTGAGTATTATTACGAACAATAGCTATATGATACCAATTATTAGGTAAAATATCTATATTTCATACCCGACTATAACTACTAGAACCATTATGATTATCCCAAGAAGTTCAATTAGTAGAAAACAAAAAACAAAGTCTATTTGTAGGAGATGAATATTTACCTCATGACCAAAGAGTAAAATTTAAATCACTATTATATGTATTTTGTTGACTGATTAATCTGTCATCATTATTAGTAATACTATTTCTATTTAACCAAAAATCTATAGTAAAATCTTCACTTCAAAAATTCCAATCTTCACTATCTGCTATAATTAAATAATCTCAATCTCAATCAAAACTTAAAGCATTACCAAATTTACCTGAAGATATTGAAGTATCTCAATTTACAGTTAATGAATGAGAACTTAAACTACTATCTACAAAATCTTCAGAATGTATTAATAACTTTGTATATTCATCAATTCAAGTATCTCAATTACCTCCTCAAGACGACACACTCACTACTCAACTATTAAGCACCAAAAATTCTGCTAAATCTTTTTTATCATCATCACTCGTTTTTGATAATAAATCTGCTATCTCATCTATACTAGACAAACTTGTTCCACTATAAAAATTTTGCAATGTTTCTATTACTGATATCTTTTCTGCATCACTAGAATTATTATTAATTACTCATGTATAAGTCATTGTTAAATCTGATAACGCTCATGTTCATAATCATATATTATTATCTCATCATGTTATTACTTGTGATTGAATAGCTCACGAATTTGTATTAAAATCTATTTCTGTATTCAATGCATTAATTATACTTGGTGTAGGAAAAATAAAACTTGGTGATTTTACATAGATTCAATTGTAGGTTCAGCTTATTTTTGCATAATCTTGTGTTGCTGCATTGGATTGTTGGGCGAACACTAGGTTTGCCCCTATATTTGTTCATATTAAATCGCTTTCATATAATCATAATATTTCAAATTGTGTTTGTGTATTTGTTACCGAATAAACATATTCTGTTTCTAACAAAGGATCTAATGGTTTTTCATTCAAATTTCTTGATAAATTTGTTGAAACTTGATCTCATACTATTCATTGTGTCCATAATAATTCTCAAGAAAAACTATACTCTACTCAAGTATCTGGCAATGGATATTTTCATGTATTCAAACTAAATAATTCTAAACTTTTTTTGATATTCTGTATATCTGATAATCTTTTAGAATCTCTAGCTTGAGAACTATATCATTGAAGAGATATAAATGCTATTGTTCATAGAATTGCAAGGATCGTGATTACTACTATTAATTCTACAAGGGTAAATGCCCCCGTAGTGTACGCAGGCCTGCGTACACTACATATTCTGCGTACACTACATATTCTGCGTACACTACATATTTGTTCATTTTGTTTTTTCATAATTTATGTATTTAAAAAATATTATTTACTTTCCATTACCCAAATTCAATCCCAATCATCTCAAGGAGGATTTTTTATATATTTTTTACATCTATCAAAATAAACTAAACTCGGTTTATCTCAACTAATTTTTAAATTTTTAAAAATTATAGAAGCTTCTTCAAATTTTCTATTTTGATATAATTCCATGGCTTGAGAAAACTTATCAATTATATCATTTTGTTTTATATTAGTTTTTTCTTTTTCAGATATCAATTCATAAATTTTTACTCAAATATCTTTTCACTTTACTTTTATTTCATCAAGATATCTAAAATCAAAATCGTCTTTTACATCTAAATAAACATCTTCACTAACACAAATATTTGTCCCATAATACTTATTAACTCCTTCTAACCTAGATGCAAGATTTACACTATTTCAAAGAGCTGTAAATTCAATTTTTTTTCATATAGATCAAATATTTCAAATAATTGCTTTTCAAGTATGTATTCACATTCTTACATTTATTCATTTATTAAACACATTAATCCATTGTTTATTTAAATTATATAATAGATTTTGTTGCTTTAATGCTGAAATACAAGCTTTATAGGAAATTTTATCTTTATAAGTTCAAAAAATTCACCATATTGACATTATAGAATCTCATTCATATTTATTTATAAATCAATCTTCATCCAAAATAACATCAGACATTTTTGATAAATAAATTCTCAAAAATCAAACTAATTGGTCAGGAGTTAATTTTTCAGATATATTAGTAAATCATTCTATATCTGAAAAAAGTATAGATATTATTTTTTCTTCTCAATTTAGATTTATTTTTCATGAACTATATAATATTTCTTGAGCAATATCAGCTGAAACATATTCAGATAAGGCTTTATTAAGTTTTATCTTTTCTCTACTTTCAAAAGTAAATTTTAATATATTAGCAAAAGACAATGATAGAAATAATGAAAAAATTAATTCAATAGGATAATTTATTATTAAATTTTTAAATATTAATACCATAAAAGGAAATAATATAACAAAAATAAAAATAATAATTAAATTACTAAAAAACAAAACTAATCATGAACGACTTAAATTAAAATAAACAGAAACTATTATTAATAATAATATCAAAATCCATTCATAGTTTTTATTAAAATATACTAAGTAAGATTTTGTTAAAACTGTATTAATAAAATTAGCATGAATATAAACTCAATATTCAGTTCAATTTGGAGTTGTAAAAACATCTTTAATTCATTTTGCAGTAAATCAAATAAGAACTATTTTATCCTTAAAATCCGTATATTCTTTAATTTTTTCAAATTGTGATTCATTATAAATATCATAAAAAGATACTACAGTAAAATCATCTCTATCGGCATAATTTATCAATATTTCTTTTTCATAATTATCTCAAATTCTATAATCACTACTTCAATATCTAGATAAAGGTATTTTAATATCTGGTGTAAGATAATAATTATTATCTTTTATTCAATAATAGCTTATATAATCATTTCAATAAATATATGAATAATAAGATTTTAATATTGATATAGCAAAATGTTCTTTTAATTCTCAATTAGAAAAAGTAGTCATTGGAATTATTGAATAAACAGTATTAGTTTTTGTATCAACATTAGGTCTTAAATATCAAGAATTAATTATATGTTTATTAAATAATTCAAAAGTTTTTAATAAAATATTATTATCAGATAAAGCAAGTCAAAAAATAATATTTTGAGATTTTTTTATACTTTGAAGAAATAAATCATCTGATCATTTAAAATTAGATTTATCTGAAAAGATAATATCAAAGGCAATAATTGGCACTCATTCACTTGTTAAATTTTTAATAAATGGTGCATAATACCTTCTATCTAAAGGATATCATAATTTTTCTAATGTAGAATCATCTATTTCGACAATAATTAAATCCTTTGATACGCTTTTATTTATTATTTTATAACTAAAATTTTGATATTTTTTATCCAATGAATAAAAAATATCAAAAAAACTAAGTATAAAAACTAGTCAAAAAATAAATATAGTTAATAATATAGCTAAAAAATTTCTATCTTTAAAAACTTTTTTTAACAAAATACTTTATTTAAATAATAAAAATTTTAAAAAAATTTAATAATCATTCTAAAAATTGTTTAATAAAACCTACCTGTTCATTTATTGTTTCTTTAACTTGTGAATTATTATATAAATCTTTAGAATCTTCATATAAATTATTCAATTCTTCCAAATCTAAATCTCATACTACATTATCAAATTTATCTCATAAAAGTTTAGTCATATAATCCAAATTTTGAATAAGTATTTTTTCCAATTTTTCTTTTACTACTAAATTAGTAAAAAAATTTTCAAAATCAAAATCAATATTATTAAGTTCTGGTACATTATTTAATAATATTGACATTATATTATCTAATTCTTCATAATTCTCTGATTTTACTGAATCAACAAAATCATTAATAATACTTTTTATTAAATTTTCTTTTTCTTCATAAGAAGCTAATTCAATTAATTTTTCTTTTATTTCTATTTTTTTACTAAATAATTTTCAATCTTCAGAACTAATAAAATTTAATTCTTGATAAATAGGTAATAATTTATTATATAATTCTTCTTTTTTTTCTGTTGTTAATTCTGATATATTTTCTATTTGAGGAAGAAAATATTTATCTAATTTTTCATGAACTTTTTCTCTTAAAGATTTAAATAATTCCTCGTCAAGTTTCATATTAAGAGATTCAAAATCATAATCTTTGATTTTTTGAATAAATTCTTCAAAATTTAAAAATGAAAATGTTTTTAAAGAAAAAGGACGATTTTCTTCAATAATTAAATTTACATCATCTCATGATAAAAAAATTTTATGATCTAAAACAGTAATATATTCATTGTCCAAATCTACATTAAAAACTGTTCATCTAACTCATGCTTCCAAATCTCTAAAAGATTCTTTAAAATATGATTCAGTTCATAAAAAATTTAATACATTAGTCCATGATTTTCAAGATAATAAATCAAAAGAAACATTTATTTTTAATAAATCTGCCTGTACATAAAGTTCATTTATTTTTATCATAGAATCTGATCACAATCTAGTTACACTTCAATCTCACCATTCTATAACTAACAAAGAATCTCAAATAGTTCTAACAACATCTCAAATATTTAATAATTCTTTTTTTTCTCTTTTTAATAATTTATTATTTACAATTCATTGACCTTCCATCAAAACAGCGTAAGTATTCCTATCAACTTTATTAAAAAAAGAATTATAAATTCATATTAATAAGACAATAATAATAGAAAATATTATAAATATTATAAATTTATTTCTTATTTTTTTCATTTTGATTATTATATAATAAATAACTTATAAAAATATTTTAATAAAAAAACTAAAAATTCAAAAACAATATGAAAAAACAATATATTTTTTTAATAATGATA